>JAKQLT010000082.1 GCA_029567025.1 Candidatus Omnitrophota bacterium
GAGAACATTGTTGAGGAAAAAGCAATCGATTTGTTGGCCTTGTTTCAGCCCATGGCCGGGGACTTTCGTTTTATTACAACAGGAATGCATATTAACGCAAAATTAGAGCGTATAGCGGACTTGACTGTTAATATTTGCCAGCGTGTTTTAGAAATCGCGGATAAACCACTTTTAAAACCGCTTATTGATACGCCCCAATTGGCCGAACAAGCTAAAGGGATGGTTCGTAATGCGATTAATGCGTTTGTTCGTCGAGATGAACAGTTAGCCAAGGATGTTATTTTTTCAGATGAGAAGGCCAATAATTTGCGGACAGCTATTATTAAGGAATTGATATATGATTATATGGTTAAAGATGGGACAACAGCGCCTCAAGCAGTTCCGCTTATTTTAGTCGCGCGCGATTTGGAACGTATTTGCGATAATGCGGCTTCCATTGCGGAAGATGTCATTTATATGATTCAAGCCAAAGTTGTCAAACATCATCGAGAGTTATTGTAAAATATAATTTGACAAAGAAGCTTTCATAGTCCATACTCTGTTTCGAATAAATAAGAAGGACGAAGGAAAAGAAAACTTTAAGCCGTAAGGTGAAGTCACTTGCCTTGCGGTTTTTTTATAGTGTGACAAAAAATTAAGGAAAGGAGGATACAATTATGGCAAAAGGTAAAGTCAAATGGTTTAATGACCAAAAAGGTTTTGGTTTTATTACACCTGAAAATGGCAAAGATGTTTTTGTTCATCATTCTGCGATTCAGGGTGAAGGATATAAATCATTAGCTGAAGGACAAGATGTCGAATTCGATATTGTTAAAGGTCCTAAGGGCGAACAAGCTCAAAATGTTGTAAAATTATAAAAGTAAAGGGCTTAAGCGTATGCTTTTAGCCCTTTCTTTTTCTTCTTTTTAGGCCAAATGAAACAATTCTCCTCGTTAGGAATTTTTCATTCGTTAAAATAAGTCTTTTAGAAAGATTCAATATATATAATAATGACACAGTCTATTTTAAAAGAAAATTTTTCTTCCTTGTCTCATTCGACTCCGCAGGGTTTTTATGGCCTTGGAATTGCGCCGAAGATATTAAATATTTTGGAAAGAATTAATTTTAAAGTTCCAACACCGATCCAATTAAAGGCGATTCCTCTTGCGCTTGAAGGTAAAGATCTTATTGGAATTGCTCAAACAGGAACAGGAAAGACTCATTCTTTTGCTATTCCGATGATTCAGCGGTTGGAACAAATGAAGGGAAAAGGCTTAGTGGTTGCGCCAACACGAGAATTAGCCATTCAGATAGATGAGGCGTATAAATCATTGGCAGGTGCATTTGGGATGAAAACAGCTTGTTTAATTGGCGGCGCATCGATGCGAGATCAGATTCATGCATTACGTCGTATGCCACGAATCATTGTTGCGACGCCGGGACGGCTTTTGGATCATGTCCAACAACGCACTGTAGTGCTTAATGATGTTTTTGTATTCGTTTTGGATGAAGCTGACAGAATGCTTGATATGGGGTTTGAGCCGCAGATAAAAGAAATTTTGAATTTAATTCCTCGCGACAGACAAACATTGCTTTTTTCCGCTACTATTCCCAAAGAGATTATGGATATTGCGGCGCGGCATATGAAAACGCCTATTTCTGTTGAGATCGCACCGTCGGGAACCGCGGCTCAACATGTCACCCATGAAGTTTTTATTATTCCTAAAGAGGCTAAGATAAAACTTTTGGGAAAATTATTAGAACAATATCATGGGCCTATTTTATTGTTTTCTCGCACCAAACATAATACCAAAAGGCTTGTTCGGGATATTCGTGCGATGGGTATTCGTTCGGCTGAAATGCATTCGGATCGATCATTAAGTCAAAGACGAGAAGCCTTAGATGGTTTTAAATCCGGACGTTATCGTGTCCTTGTCGCGACTGATATTGCGGCTCGAGGGATTGATGTTTCGGGGATTGAAGTGGTGATTAATTATGATTTGCCGGATGAAGCTGAAAATTATGTGCATCGTATTGGCCGCACAGGCCGTGCGGGTCATAAAGGTCATGCTATTTCTTTTGCCACTCCCGATCAACGTCGCGATATTCGTAATATTGAACAATTGATTAAAGCGACACTGCCGGTTACTAAACACCCTGAATATTCAGTTGCTTCGTTTGATAAACCACAGCGTCATGAATTTTCTGCGCGTAGGCGGTCGTCAGGCGGTTCGAGGCGCCCTTTTTCAAGGCGTTATAGCGGTGGGAGTGCGCGGCATTTTTCAAAGCCGGAAAAATTTTCCGTATCGTACGGCTCTAAAGAATTTAATTCTCAAAAGAAATTTTTTAGCCGTCCCCAAAAAGCAGGGCAAGAAAAATCCGCGCCTAATTTCATTCCACGACAAAAACTTTACGGCCGAGAGAGACAAAGAAGTTTTAAGCTGAAATTTTAATTTCAAAAATTTCCTTAAAAAAGATTATTGTTATAAAGATTAATTTGTTATACAATGACTTCATTGTTTTTCATGTAGTTTTTTTATTTTAAAAAAGAGCGTTGGTGTTCTCTTTTAAATTCCGAAAGCATAAAGCAATGATGTTTGATGAAGACAGTTATTTTTGTATAAATATTTAAGGCAAACCTTTTTGGTTTGTCTTTTTTTATCTTTGTTTAGCCACCTTCTGTTTTTTATCCAAGAATTCTAAAAGGCGTTTTATTTTAAAAAAGGAAAAGCCTATGGTAAAACAAATCGGTTTTGATAATGAAAAATATCTTAAAGAGCAAACAGAAGCTATTCTCGAGCGTGTTAAAAAAATCGGCAATAAATTATATTTGGAATTCGGAGGAAAGCTTTTGTTTGATTATCATGCCTCGCGCGTCTTGCCTGGATTTGATCCAAATGTCAAAATGCGTCTTTTACAGCAATTAAAAGATCAGGCAGATATTGTTTTATGTATTTATGCCGGAGATATTGAGAGACGTAAAGTTCGCGCAGATTTTGGTATTACTTATGATGCGGATGCTTTAAAGCTTATTGATGACTTAAAAGACAGAGGGATTAGTATTCGTGCGGTTGTGATTACACGTTTTAATGATCAGCCGGCGGCCAAAATTTTTAAGAATAAGTTAGAACGCCAAGATATTACTGTTTATACGCATGCCTTTACACGAGGTTATCCGACGGATATTGATGTCATTGTCAGCGATGAAGGTTATGGAGCGAATCCTTATATCGAAACAAAAAAAGATCTTGTGATTGTTACAGGACCTGGCCCGGGAAGTGGAAAATTAGCCACCTGTTTATCGCAACTTTATCATGATTATCGTAAAGGCGTTAAATCGGGTTATGCTAAATTTGAAACATTTCCTATTTGGAATCTTCCTTTAAAACATCCTGTGAATGTTGCTTATGAGTCTGCTACGGCGGATATTCGCGATTACAATATGATTGATCCGTTTCATTTGGAAGCCTATCAACAAGTCGCGGTGAATTATAACCGTGATGTTGAGGTTTTCCCGGTGTTAAAACGTATTTTGGAGAAAATCACAGGAACAGATTCGATGTATTGTTCCCCGACGGATATGGGAGTGAATCGCGTGGGCTTTGGAATCGCCGATGATGAGGTGGTCCAAGAAGCTTCTCGCCAAGAAGCGATTCGGCGTTATTTTCGTTATGCGTGTGAGTATGTGATGGGATTAGTTGATAAAGAAACTGTTCAGCGGGCAGAATTAATCATGAAAGAATTAGGCGTACGGCAAGAAGATCGGGCTGTTGTTGGCCCGGCCTATCAGGCGGCGGCTGAAGCCAAAGAACGAGGCAAGGGGCATGAGAAAATTTTTTGCGGCGCGGCGATTGAATTAGAAGACGGAACCATTATTACAGGAAAAAATTCTGAGAATATGCACGCCGCATCGAGCTTAATATTAAACGCGACGAAACATTTGGCGGATATTCCTGATAAACTTCATTTATTGCCGCGCAATCTTGTTGAATCCGTCGCTAAATTAAAAAAGGAAATTATTAATAATAAACGCGCGAGTTTGGATTTGGATGAAACCTTGGTCGCTTTAACCATTAGCGCGATGACCAATTCCGCGGCGGAACTCGCTTTAGGAAAACTTAAAGAATTAAAAGGCTGTGAAGTCCATATGACGCATATTCCAACGCCTGGTGATGAGGCGGGATTAAAAAAGTTAGGGATTAATTTAACGACCGACCCGAATTTTGCTTTTGGCGGTCTTTATGAAAATTAATGGAGAGAAAGGATTTTTATGGCTGGACGGAAAGATATCAAGAAAATTCTTATTATTGGTTCAGGACCTATTATTATCGGCCAGGCTTGTGAATTTGATTATTCTGGAACGCAAGCGTGTAAGGCCCTCAAAGAAGAAGGTTATGAGGTTGTATTGGTCAATTCGAATCCAGCGACGATTATGACGGACCCGACAACCGCCGATAAAACGTATATTGAGCCTTTAACCGTTGACAGTGTTGCCTCTATTATTGAAAAAGAGCGGCCGGATGGAATTTTGCCGAATCTCGGCGGACAAACAGGCCTTAATCTATCTTCCGCTTTAGCTAAAGCCGGTGTTTTAGAAAAATATGGTGTTGAAATTATTGGCGTTAAACTTGATGCGATTGAGCGCGGAGAAGATAGGATTGCTTTTAAAGAAACAATGGCAAAAATCGGTGTTCCTGTTCCCCAATCCGCTCCGTCTCATTCTATAGAAGAAGCGGAAAAAATTGCTCAACAAATGGGCTATCCTGTTGTTTTGCGCCCAGCGTATACTTTAGGAGGAACCGGCGGTGGGATTGCCTATAATGTTGATGAATTGCGAACTATTGTCCAACGGGGACTTAATGCGAGTTTAGTGCATCAGGTTTTAGTAGAGGAGTGTGTTTTGGGTTGGGAAGAATTAGAGTTGGAAGTGGTTCGTGATGAAAAAAATGAGAAAATCACTGTTTGTTTTATTGAGAATATTGACGCGATGGGTGTTCATACGGGCGATAGTTTTTGTGCCGCACCGATGTTAACCGTTCCGTTGGAATTACAAAAACGTCTTCAAGATATTTCTTACAAAATTGTTGATGCGATTGGCGTTGTCGGCGGAACCAATGTGCAATTTGCGCATAATTTAAAAGATGATCGAATTGTTGTTATTGAAATTAATCCCAGAACCTCGCGTTCTTCCGCGCTGGCGAGTAAAGCCACGGGTTTTCCTATCGCGCGTATTTCAACCAAATTGGCCGCCGGATTAACCATGGATGAAATTCCTTATTGGCGAAAAGGAACATTAGAAAAATATGAACCGTGGGGCGAATATGTAGTTATTAAATTCGCGCGCTGGGCGTTTGAAAAATTTCCTCAAGCCAAAGATGTTTTGGGCACACAGATGAAGGCTGTCGGCGAGGTCATGAGCATTGCCAAAGATTTTAAAGAGGCATTTCAGAAATCTATTCGTTCGCTTGAAATTAAACGTTATGGATTAGGCGGGGCAAAAAATTTTAAAGAATTATCTTTAGAAGAATTAAAAGTAAAACTTGCGAATCCGTCGAGTGAACGGATTTTTTTAATGTATGAAGCGTTACGTAAAGGTATGGGAATAGAAGAGCTTTATCAAATGACTTTTATCGGGCGTTGGTTTATTGGAGAAATGAAAGAACTGGTTGATTTTGAAGAAGAATTATTAAAGCTCAAATGGAATAACCTTCCGGATAAAAAATTGGCTCAAGCAAAAGAATTAGGTTTTTCTGATAAATATTTAGGGAAACTTTTTAATGTGAGTGAAAAAGAAGTTCGTCAAAAACGAATAGCGATCGGTAAAACAGTCCGTTATGAGGCAGTGCCGGTCAGCGGTGTTCATAACGCGGCGTATTATTATTCGACGTATAAGGATATTAAAGATGAGGTTTCGGTTTCCGAAAAAAAGAAAATTATGATTATTGGGGGCGGGCCTAATCGTATCGGGCAAGGCATTGAATTTGATTATTGTTGTTGTCACGCGGCTTATGCGCTTCGTGATGCCGGGTATGAATCGATTATGGTTAATTGCAATCCAGAAACAGTCTCGACGGATTATGACACTTCGAATAAACTTTATTTTGAGCCGGTGACCATTGAAGATGTTTTAAACATTTATGAAAAAGAAAAGCCAGAAGGCGTTATTGTGCAATTTGGTGGACAAACGCCTCTTAATTTAGCGCAAGAATTAAAAGATAATGGGGTTCATATTTTAGGCACATCGCCGGAAAGTATTCATTTTGCTGAAGATCGCGAACGTTTTCGAGAAAAAATGATGGCATTAAATATTCCGCAACCGGAAAGCGGCACGGCGCGATCTTTAGAAGAAGCGTTAAAAATTGCCCAAGAGATTGGATATCCTCTCATGGTTCGTCCGTCGTATGTTTTAGGCGGACGCGGTATGGAAATTATTTATGATGAAAAAGCTTTAAAGAAATATGCCATTGAAGCGATACAAGTGAGTCCGGAGCATCCGATGTTGATTGACAGATTTTTGGATAATGCGCTTGAAGCAGAAGTAGATGCTTTGTCCGACGGCAAAGATGTCTTTGTCGCTTCCGTTATGGAACACATTGAACTTGCTGGCGTTCATTCGGGCGATTCGGCGTGTTCTATCCCGAGTCGCACGATCAAAGAAGAACATTTAAAAACGATGGAAAAATACGCGAAGGCCATTGCCAAAGAATTAAAAGTGATTGGTCTTATGAATATTCAATTCGCTATTTGCGACGATAAAGTTTATATTTTGGAAGCGAATCCGCGAGCCTCGCGCACCGTTCCGATTGTTTCTAAAGTCGCAGGGATTTCGCTCGCGCGCATTGCGACGCAATTGATGTTAGGGAAAAAATTATCGGATTTCTCCGAGTTAACAAAGATGCCGGCGATTCCTTATATGGGAGTTAAAGAATCGGTATTTCCTTTTAATATGTTTCCAGAGGTGGATCCTGTTTTAGGCCCGGAAATGAAATCAACCGGCGAAGTTATGGGATTAGCGGACACCTTTGGCTTGGCTTTTTATAAAGCGCAAGAGGGAGCGGGCTATAAACTTCCTTTAAAAGGAAATGTTCTTTTAACTGTGGCAGAGAAAGATAGAAAATATTTATTGCCTATTGCAAAAAAGATTCAGCAATTAGGTTTTACGATTTTCGCAACGGAGGGAACAAATAAATTTTTGAATGATCATAAAATAAATAATAATTTAATTAAGAAATTACATGAAGGCCGTCCCAATATTAATGATGCTATCAAAAATGGAGAATTGCATTTGATCGTTAATACACCTGCGGGGAAAGCCAGTAAATATGATGACAGCTATATTCGTATGTCGGCAATTCAGCGAAAGATTCCTTATGTGACATCTATTGCTGCGGCAGAAGCCACCGTAGCTGGCATTGAAGAAACGATAAAAAGTAAACCTGTATTAAAATCTTTGCAGGAGTACCATAAATTAATAAGAAAATAAAAATTTTTGCAGAGTACCGTTAACGGTTAGAAAGAAAAGGGATAAATATGAGCGGAATTTTTGGTGTTGTATCAAAAAAGAATTGTGCCCACTATCTTTTTTATGGCGTAGATTATCATTCGCATTTGGGCACGGAATATGGCGGCATGGCTGTCTTAGGAAAAGATTTTAATCGTCAAATCCATAATATCAGTCAAAGTCAGTTTAAGTCAAAATTTTATGAAGATTATCATCAGATGCAAGGAGATAAAGGCATTGGGGTTATCAGCGATTCTGATGAACAGCCGATTTATTTAAGTTCAAAATTTGGTCCTTTTTGTATTGTGACTTCTGGTTTAGTTGAGAATAAGGAAGAATTGCAAGAGTTTCTTTTTAAACAAGGACATTCCTTTAGTGAGTTTAGCCGTCATAAAGTTAATATTACGGAATTAGTCGGAAAATTGATTACGCAAGGACGTGATATTGTCGACGGAATTGAGAAAATGTTTGATAGGATCAAAGGATCTTGTTCTTTGTTGCTTTTAAATAAAGATGGCGTGTATGCGGCGCGTGATCGATTTGGCTATACGCCTTTAATCATTGGAAGAAAAGAAAACGATTGGGTTGTCTCGGCAGAAAGTAGCGCTTTGACTAATTTAGGATTCACAGCGGTTAAACATTTACAGCCTGGAGAAATCATTCTTTTAAATGAAAAGGGAATGGCAGAAAAAAAGAAGGGGTCTTTTGTCAGTCAGATTTGTTCGTTCTTATGGATTTATACAGGATTTCCAGCATCGAATTACGAAGGGATTAATGTGGAAGAGGTCCGTGAGCGTTGCGGCCGTGCTTTAGCCCGTCGGGATAAAAATATTGATGTGGATATTGTGGCTGGCGTTCCGGACTCTGGGACTTCGCATGCCATTGGGTATGCCATAGAGTCTCAAAAACCTTTTCGTCGACCACTTGTAAAATATACGCCAGGATATGGTCGAAGCTATACGCCGCCTAATCAGGAAACGCGAGATTTGGTCGCGACGATGAAACTCATTCCGATTAAAGAAATTATCAAAGGAAATAAAATTGTTATTTGCGAAGATTCGATTGTTCGAGGAACACAATTAAAGAATTTTGCGGTTAAGAAACTTTGGAATGCGGGAGCTAAAGAGATTCATGCGCGGCCTGCGTGTCCGCCTTTAATGTTTCCCTGCCGATTTTGTTTGTCGACAAGAACAACAAAAGAATTAGCTTCGCATAAGGCTATAAAAGCGATTGAAGGGAAAGAAATCAAAGATGTCTCTGAGTATTTAGATTCTAATTCGCCGAAGTATAAAAAAATGGTGCAATGGCTTGAAAAGGATTTAGAAGTTACAACGCTTCGTTATCAAACTCTTGAGGACATGATTGATGCCATAGGATTGCCTAAAGAAAAACTTTGCCTTTATTGTTGGACAGGCGAATTCCCTCAAAACGGCCAATCGAAGAATAAAAAAAATAATAAAAAATAATTATTTTTAAAAAAGAGAATTCCTAATCTTTAAGTTATTATATGACAAGGGGTTATAATTATTTTATTTTTAGCCTATCGTCTTGTTTTTATAAAAATATATGTTATCTTTATTATTAAATTTTCCATAATAAATCTCTAATTATTATCTATGAGGCAAAAAAGATTTCATTTCATCAATAAGTTTTTTTTAATTGTGATAGTATTCTGCTTTTTTGTAACAACTATCATCCCTCCGAGTTTTGCGCAAGCGATTTATCTTCCTAATCCGGGAGTAATGATTCTTACGTCTGTGGGTTATAAACCAGCGATTGTAAAAGGCATAACGATTTATCCGGATAATCCACTGCAGTTTGATTTTATTATTGATTCTGGCGAAGAACATATAGAAGGAGCGCTTTTAAAATCTGAATCGAATAAAATGATCAAATATTTTTTGGCTTCATTAACAGTTCCAGAGAAAGAAATGTGGGTAAACCTTTCCCCGTACGAAAAAAATAGAATTATTCCGGAAAGTTTTGGCTTGACGGAAATGGGCCGCGATCTTCTTGCCCAAGATTATATTTTAAAACAATTAACAGCGTCTTTGATGTATCCAGAAGAAGAATTAGGAAAGAAATTCTGGGACAATATTTACGCGCGGGCTAAAAAAGAATTTAATATGGCCGATATTCCCGTTGATGCTTTTAATAAAGTGTGGATTATTCCTGAAAAAGCAGTTGTGTATGAACATGGCAATAGCGCGTTTGTGGTTGATGCGAAATTAAAAGTTATGTTGGAAGAAGATTACGTTGCTTCGCAAAAGATAAAAGACTATAGACCAGAGACCATAGACCAGGCTGACCAATTTCCGACGGAAAAAAATCTTTTAGCCTCTGGGCCTTGGTCTTCAGTCTCAGATCTGATAAGGGCTGTTATTGTTCCTGAAATTGAAAAAGAAGTTAATGAAGGTAAACATTTTGCGAATTTGCGTCAAATTTATAATTCTATGATTTTAGCCGCGTGGTTTAAGAAGAATTTGAAAGAATCGTTGCTTGGCAAAGTTTATGTTGATCAAAATAAAGTTAAAGGTATTGATTTGGCTGATAAGAATTCCAAATTAAAAATTTATGAACAATATTTACAGGCATTTCAAAAAGGTGTTTACAATTATATTAAGGAAGAATACGATCCGTATCGCCAAGAAATCATTCCTAAAAAATATTTTTCCGGCGGAGTAACCACGCAAATGTTAACGGATCAAGTTTTAGAAGAAAAAAATGATTCGGCCATGTTAAGCGAGAAAGAAAAAAATGGTCTTGAGACTTCAGATTTAATGGTAACGGTTAGATTATTTGAAAATCAAAAAGATAAAGCTATAACTGTCCAGCACATTGATGACCCTAAAGTATTAGCTCCCGTTAGAGAATTAGCCAAGCAAATTCATAGTCAAATTATGAATCCAGCTTTTGATATTATCGCGGCTGTGGAGCCAGAACAAATTATGGTTGGCTCTGAGAGAATTTTTAAAGATAAAATAGTAACAGCTGAGATGAAGAAATATCTTAATGAGCGTTTGAATGAGCTTGAAAGAGTGATGAATATTTTAAAATCCAGAAAAGATGATAATCGCTTAAGGAATGCTTTGGTGCATACTCTTTTAAAGCCGCATCAATCGGGCAACGTCTTTTTTAATAAGGAAGCTCATATTTTAGACGCGATGAGGGCTTTGAGGATCCATATTGATTTATTAAAAGAAGGAACTGTTATTGAGTCGAAAAGAGGAACGCGAGAGCTTGATTCTTTTAAATCGGATTTAGAAGGTATTATGAACGGGCTTATTTTTTTAGAAAATATTTTTAAGCATAACAGCGATTTAAAACTTTTAACAAGTAATGAATCTGTAGAATTTTTTGATATGGATATGCGTTTCGAAAGGGATTATGCGATGTTATCTCATGGGCAGATTATCAGCGATGCGAACGTTTTAGCGCTGGTGAAAGAATTGGCTAAGAATATTTTAGATGGGATCAAACCGAAACAGAGAGCCATGTTAGAAATTCTTACCATGTTAGAGGAAAATATGATGATCGACGATAATCTTATAGAAAATCTTAATATTCTTAAGGATAATGCTGAAAAAATCGCGCAAAGTATACGATTATCAAGAGAAAATGCTTTTGAAAATATTTTAGTTCGCACCTTAAATGGACATGATTTCAATATCGCCGCAGATATTCCTAACGCGGTTCATTCAATCGTATTAACGGTTGATAAATTGATCAAAAATAAAGGAGAGTTTACTTCTGAAGAAGAAACGGAATCTTTATGGTCTAATTATGAAAAAATAATGAAAGCCAAAGAGTTTTTGACAAAAATTGTTTCTCATGAAGACTTGCAATTAAGGGTTATTGTTTCGAACATTGCAGGAGTGGAAACAACATTTTTTGATATGCATATTCCTAAAATCATTGAGAATAGTCCAGAGACAAAAAGAGATCAACTAAATGCTATAGAGCAAAAATTTAATCCGCTTCATAGCACTATTTTAATGGTTGATGATGATGCGCAGGCTTTAGGGCTTTTAGGCGGTATAGTGCATGATCAAGGATATAATATCATTTTCGCTTTAGATGGGGTTGAAGCTTTAGAGAAGTTAAAAGAAAATAAGACGGTAGGATTGGTTATGACAGATATGTATATGCCTCGAATGACAGGAATAGAATTGATGGACGAAATGATGGCGGATGATAATTTTAATAAAATCCCTGTGGTAATGTTGACAGGTGCAGCTACAGACCAAATACAAAATATCAGAAATAGAATAGGAGAGGATAATTATTCTTTACGAGAGGTTTTTGAAAAGCCATTTGATGTAAGTTTAGTTATTAAAACAATAGAAGACATTCTTCCTGTTGAAAAGCCCTCATCTGTAGAGACAAAAGGGCGAATAGTTAATGATATAAAAACGTTAAGCCCGTTGAGAAAAGCGGCTAAAGAAATTTATCAAACGATGAGTTTGGGGTTAGAAAAAATTAAGAATTCTGTGACGGTTCTTTCTAAAAATCAGGAATCTTTTTTAGAGGTTTCAAAAGAGGCGCAAGCGATTACTAAAACGCTTCGCGATATTTTAGCGTCTATTCAATCGCAAAAGTCTGAAGAAGATGTTGTGATTTCTTTAATGAACATGTTAACAAAACGTATGCCTCAAGAATTTGATGATGAATTAAATGCTAAAGATGTTGTTAATACTCTTTTTTCTATAATGATCGAGGGGGAATCGGTTTTTTCTCCCGAATATTTAGACGAGGCGACTTTGCAAGATGTGAAAAATTATATTTCTCATGCGCAACATGTGGTTAATTATTTAGAGCGTGTTTTGGCCTTTGTTAATAGGATAGCGCATGCCCAAGAAGTAGAAATTAAAGAATACAGTGTTCCCAATACAAAAATGGCTTTTTTTGTCTTAGATGTTTTATTAACAGCGCCTGCCCTTACGGAAATGCCTTTTCTGGAAGGCGAGGATTTAATTCCTTTAAAAGAGGTTGCAGGTTTTTTGAAAAAAACGATTGAGAAAAATTTAGATATTATAGAAAAAAACGAGGAGTTATTAAAAGAAGATTGGGACAAGTATTTAAAAGCTATTACCGCCGTTCTTGTCGCGATTAAAAATGATGTTTCTAACGCTGTTTTTTTAAATGATAATGAGGCGGTTGCCGCTTTACATCCTATTTTGAATGGAAAATTATATCATTCGGGAGTTCAGGGCAAAGATGTTTTTGATATTCCTAACGAAATAGGGAAAGGGTTAGGATTAGCCGAAATAACAGAAAGTTCGTTTCTTCCTAAAGAGAATCTAGAAAGAAATAGAATGATGTATCAAAGATTTCTTGTTATGGCTATAGAGCATATAGAAAATATCTTGGAGTTTTTAGATAAAATTGAACAAAGTTCTAAAATTTTGTTAGAGCCAGTAACTGTCAGTGGCGAACGATATGTTTTATTTCAATTTGAGTCTTCTTCTGATTTAGCGATGAATGCTGGGCAAAATGATTCGGTGGGCGGTATTGATTTGGATTCAGGATATATGGATCTTCAAATCAAACGTGATGAAAACGGTGTTGCCTTAACGCTTCCGTTTCAATCGTTAGATCATATGAAGATTGATGGATTTATTCCGGCTATTATCAATATCAAACCGATTGAAAATATTCATCTTTTGTTAGGTTTTTAAATGCTGTTATAAACTTTCGATGCTTCTAATTGATAATTTCGAGAATAAAAATTCCTTCCTTTTCTTAAAGTTTGATGTTATCCTATAAAAAATTTTCTCTTTCCTAATAATGATAATTCTTTATTATTTATATGATTAATATAGGTATTATTGGTTGTGGGTATTGGGGACCGAATTTACTTCGTAATTTTACGGGTCTATTGGATTGCAGTGTTAAAATAGTTATTGATATTGACTATGCGCGCAGAAATTATGTGAAAGAGAAATATCCCCAAATCGCCACAAGTTCTCAAGATAAAGATCTTTTTTCTGATGAAATTGATGCTGTTGTTATTGCAACGCCTGCCCAAACGCATTATTCTCTTGCCCGAGAAGCTTTGGAAAATAAAAAACATGTTTTAGTCGAGAAGCCTTTAGCGATGAGCGTTAAAGAGGCGCGAGAATTAATTCATTTGGCGAAAAAAAATAAGCTAATCCTTATGGTGGGACATACTTTTGAATATAATAAAGCGGTTCAGGAATTAAAAAGACAAATAAAGAAAGATATCATTGGCACGCCGTATTATTTATACTCGCAACGTCTTAATTTTGGGATTGTCCGTCGTGATATTAACGCGTTATGGAATTTGGCGCCGCATGATATTTCTATTTTTATTTATTTGTTAGAGGCCATGCCTATTTCGGTTTCTTCTTGTGGGTATGATTTTATCCAAAAAGGTATTGAAGATGTTGTTTTTATGTCTTTAGAATTTCCTGGTCATATTGCGGCGCATATTCATGTTAGTTGGCTTGATCCCAGCAAAGTAAGGAAAATGACCATTGTGGGAAGCAAGAAAATGATGATTTATGATGATATGGCGAATGAGAAAATTAAAATATTTGACAAAGGAATTCGACGAGAAAATATCAAAGATTCTTTAGGAGCTTTTGATGATTTTAAAAAATACCAGCTTTTGCAGCACGCCGGAGATGTTACGATTCCTAAAATTAATTTTGAAGAACCTTTAAAAGAAGAATGCGCTCATTTTGTTGAATGTATTTTAAAAGATAAAAAACCTTTAACTGATGGAGAAAATGGTTTGCGTGTTGTTCAAGTTTTAGAAGCCGCGCAAAAGTCCTTAGAACAAGAAGGAAAGAATATAAAAATATGATTCCCTTTGTTGATTTAAAACGACAGTATCAAACGATTAAGCCTGAAATCGATAGGGCGATACAAAAATGCATTGATGAAACCGCGTTTATTAGCGGAAAGTATGTTGAGAAATTAGAAAAGGATTTCGCATCATTAACAGGCGCAAAGTTCGGTGTTGCCGCAAGCTCTGGCACAAGCGCGCTTCATTTGGCCTTAATGGCGTTAAGTGTTGGCAAAGACGATGAAGTGATAGCTCCAGTTAATACCTTTGTCGCGACGACGGAAGCGATTGTGCATGCGGGCGCTAAAATTAAATTAGTGGATATTGATGAAAAGACATATCATTTGGATATTCAAAAATTAAGGAAAGCTATTACTAAAAAAACAAAAGTAATTATTCCCGTTCATTTGTATGGCCAGCCGTGTCGCATAGATGAGGTTTTAAAAGTAGCTCGAGAATATCATTTGAAAGTGATTTTTGATGCGTGCCAGGCGCATTTTTCAGAATTTAAAGGTCAGCCGATTGGGAAATTTGGCGATTGTGTGTGTTATAGCTTTTATCCAGGTAAAAATTTAGGCACGTATGGCGACGGAGGATTAGTGACAACCAATGATGCCGTTTTGGCAAAGTTTATGAAAATGACATCGGACCACGGCCGTACGGGAAAATACGAGCATCTGATCGACGGATATAATTATCGTTTATCGGAGATTTTTGCGGCTATTCTTAGCGTGAAATTAAAATATTTGTCGCAATGGACTCAAAGCCGACGAGAGAATGCAAGAATGTATAACGATTTGTTAAAAGATTTAAAGGTTATAACGCCGTTTGAGTCGGATGATGTGATGCATGTTTATCATTTGTATGTCATCCGCGTAAAAAATCGTGATAAAGTTCGAAACGCCTTAGCTAAGGACGGCATATCGACGGGGATTCATTATCCTCTGCCGCTTCATTTGCAGAAAGTTTATAAACATTTAGGATACAAGAAAGGAGATTTTCCTGTAGCCGAAAAATGCGCCAAAGAGATTTTGTCGCTTCCGATGTTTGCGGAATTAACAGAAGAAGAAATAAGGCAAGTGGTCGCGACTCTTAAAAAAGTTTTATAAAGGACGATAAAATGTATCGCAATAAAAAAATAGCTCTTGTTATTCCCGCCTATAATGAAGAAAAGCTTATTAAGCCTACTTTAGAAAATGTTCCTGATCTTATTGACAGGATTTATGTGGTTGATGACGGCAGTAAAGATCGGCTCGCTCAAATTGTCGAGCAGATCGCCTCAAGAAATGAGCGCATAAAACTTTTGCGTCATAAGAAAAATGAAGGCCCTGGCCAGGCGATTATTACAGGATATTTAGAGTCTTCAAAAGACAATTATGATATTACGGTTGTTATCGGCGGGGATTATCAGATGCCGCTTAATGAGGTTAACCGTTTTTTGGATCCGTTAATTGATGGGCAAGCGGATTACACAAAGGGAAATCGATTTTTTGTGTGGGAAAAAACACGCGTTAAAATGCCTAAAATTCGTATTTTAGGAAATATTATTATTACGGCCTTAACAAAAATAGCTTCTGGTTATTATAAAATTATGGATGTCGTTGACGGTTATACGGCTATCACGAAAGAAGCAATTGACCTTGTAGATTGGAGCCGTGCATGGAAACGTTATGGTTATCCTATGGATTTTCTCATTCGTTTAAATGCGTATAGTTTACGGGTGAAAGATGTGCCACGCACGCCGATTTATCTTAAAGGCGAGCGCCAGTCGCAGATTAAAGGATTACGTTATGCCTTGCGTATTTCGCCGATGCTTGTGCGTGGATTTTTTTGGCGTATGGTTTTTAAATATATTTATCTTGATTTTCATCCGTTGGTTTTTTTCTTTTTCTTTGGGATGATCCTTTTCCCTCTGGGAGTAGGATATGGAATCCATTTATTTATCAAACAACTTTTTAATGTCAATGTCACCGGTGGGCAAGCGATTTTTTGCGCATTAAATATTATTACCGGAGTGCAATTCCTTTTATTCGGCATGTGGTTCGATATGGAAGCCAGCAAATAATTTCTCAGTTATGAATTCACCTTATCAAATATGTTCCCGTTGTGTTTTAGATACAACAGTTGCTGATATCCGTTTTGATGAAAAAGGCGAATGCCATTATTGTCATATTCATGATGCTTTGGGAAAAGAATTCCCATTAACATTCGATGGCCAAAAGAAATTTTTAGCAATTATTAATGAGATTAAGCAAAAAGGACACAACAAGAAATATGATATTATCGTCGGAGTTAGCGGAGGACGCGACAGTACGTATGCTCTTTTAAAAATAGTTGAATTAGGATTAAGGCCTTTGGCGGTTCATTTGGATAATGGCTGGAATTCTGAAATAGCTGTAACCAATATTAAAAACGCGACTAATAAACTTGGCGTTGATTTGTTGACGCATGTTTTAGATTGGGAAGAATTTAAGGATTTGCAGCTTTCTTTCTTAAAAGCGTCTGTGCCTGATGCTGAAATTCCGACAGATGTCGCTATTCACGGGATTTTACATAAAATAGCCGCGCAGGAACATATTTCTTATGTTGTTTTCGCGCATTCTTTCCGCACCGAAGGCGTTGCGCCATTAAGCTGGACGTATATGGATGGGGAATATATCAAAAGCGTTCAGAAAAGATTCGGCCGAAGAAAATTAAAAACATTTCCGAATATGACGGCGTTGGATGTATTTTATTATCGGTTTATAAAAAATATTCGAGTGGTTCCTTTGTTAGCCTATCTGAAATATGACCAAAAAGAGGTAACAGAAAGACTGTCTAAAGAATTGGGCTGGAATTATTACGGCGGGCATCATCATGAGTCGTATTACACGCACTTTTTCCAATCGTATTATTTGCCGAAGAAATTTAATATTGATAAACGCAAAGTCGAATATTCCGCGCTTATTCGTTCCGGCCAGATGACGCGTCAAAAGGCGTTGGATGAAATTCAAAATCATCCGTATCCGTATGATGAAGAGCTCGTCCGTTACGCTATAAAGAAATTAGGATTAACAAAAAAAGAATTCGATGATATTATGGCGGTTTCGAATAAAAGTTTTCGCGATTATTCGACATATTATCCATTTATTAAAGCTTTAAAGCCTTTATTAGCTGTTGTTCAAAAATTGAATTTTTTCCCTAAACATCTTTATTTGAAATTTTTAGGATAAGATTATGTTGTTGCCAAGAATTTTTCCATGTCTGTTATTAAAAGATAACGGACTTGTTAAAACGATTCAATTTAAAAATCCGACATATTTGGGCGATCCTATTAATGCCGTTCGTATTTTTAACACAAAACAAGTTGACGAGCTTATTTTTCTGGATATTACAGCGACGAAAGAAAATCGTACGCCGAATATTGAGTTTATCAAAAAAATCTCCGAAGAATGTTTAATGCCTTTTACCGTCGGAGGAGGCATAAAGACAGTGGAAGATATTCGTTTATTGTTAAATGCCGGTGCTGAAAAAGTGGCTGTCAATACTGCGGCTATTTTAAATCCACAGCTGGTAACGGATGCCGCGCGGCTTTTTGGTTCACAGGCCATTGTCGTCTCCATAGACGTCAAAAAAATTTTTAATCAATATCGTGTTTATATTCAGGGTGGGCAAAAGGCGATGCCCTTTGATCCTGTTCAGTGCGCGATAAAGATGGAAGAATCCGGCGCAGGCGAAATTTTTTTAAATGCTATTGATCGAGATGGAACCATGCGCGGTTATGATCTGGATTTGATAAAAAAAGTGACGCAAGCAGTTAAAATTCCTGTTATTGCCTGCGGCGGTTGCGGAAAATTGGAAGATTTAAAGCAAGCTGTCAAAGAAGCTGGCGCTTCAGCCGCGGTGGCGGGAAGTTTTTTTGTGTTTCATGGGAATCGACGGGCGGTCCTTATTAATTTTCCTTCCAAAGAAGAATTGGAGAAAATTCTATAATATGAATCAGAAAACAAAACAGGTATTATTTTTTTTTCTTAACCATCCGTCGGATTATCATTTGTTTAAGAATGTTATTAACCTTTTTATACAACAAGGTTTTTTTGTAAAAGTCGGTATTGTAACGAAGGATGTCTTGGAAGAGTTGGTTAAAGAGGAAAAATGGGACTATGTGAATCTTTTTCCTGAAGGCCGACGGCGTAAAAATTGGCCGATTATCTTAAATGCCATAGTAAATTTATTTATAGCAGAAATACGTTTTTTTCAATTTATTAAAAAGAACAACCCCTTTGTTTTGATAGGATCAGAAGGGACATTGGCGCATATAGGATTTTTATTACGGATTCCTTCCTTATTGTTTAATGAAGATGATACCGTAATGACGCCTGAAAATTATTTGTTTTATCCTTTTGCGACTAAAGTGATTATTCCTTCATGCGTTGATAAGGGAAAGTGGCTTCATAAAAGAATTTCTTATAATGGTTATCATGAACTCGCGTATTTGCATCCGAGATATTTTATGCCTGATGAGAATGTGGTTAAAGCGTTTCATCCGTCTATGGAGCCCTATTTTATTTTAAGACTTGTGGCCTTAACCGCAAGCCATGATTCCGGAAAAAAAGGCATTACCAATCAAATGGCGGTTGATATCATTAAAAGATTAGAGAGGCATGGCAAGGTTTTTATTAGTTCCGAGAGGGAATTGCCTTGGGATCTTCAACCTTATCGCCTTCAAATTCACCCTAAAGATATTCTTCATGTGTTAGCGTTTGCTCAAATATTAATTGGGGATAGTTTGACTATGGCGGAAGAAGCGGCTCTTTTAGGAACTCCTTCTATTCGACTCGATGATTTTGCGGGAAAATCAGGATATTTAAATGAATTGGAAAAAATTTATGACTTAACCTATGGATTTAAATCGGATGAGATAGAAGGATTTTTTAATAAAATAGATGATGTCTTAAGTTCTCCTAATTCCAAAAGTCATTGGAAAAATAAAGTGAAAATTTTATTGGTTGAAAAAATAGATGTTGTGGATTTTATGTTTGATTTAATCAAGTCGTATCTGCCCTTAAAAGCAGAATAAAAAATCCAACAGATTTCGTAATTCTAAACGAATGATATGAACATTTTAATTGTCGCTAAAGTTTCAGATTATAAAATTATGACGACTCTCGAGCCTTTGATCCAGAGTGAGCGTATAGAGAAAATATATCTTGTTCGTCGTTTTCCCATTAGCCTTCCTAAAGTTGTTTGTTATAGCCCGCCGTTGTTTTTACGCTGGAATGTAATTTTATCAGAGATATGGCGGATTGTTGCCATATTCTTTTTATGTTTTTTAAAGGAAGTACGATATCTTATTGGCATTCATTATTATTATCATTGTATTTATGTTGGTTTTTTTGCTCAACTTTTTTCAAAGCCATATATTTTTTCTTTGATTGAGAACCCGCAATTATATAGAAAAAGTAAAATATTTTCTTATTTTGTTCGTCGGGCAGACGCTGTTATGGTGCGCGGAAATATTTCAAGAGAATTTCTCATGCGAGATATTAAAGTTTCTTCTGAAAAAATACATATCCTTCTCGATATTTTAGAAAACGATATAGCGGAAAAATTAAAAGAAAATCAAAAAAAATATGATTTTGTTTTTTTGGGTTATTTTCGTCCTGAAAAAAGAATTGATGTCCTGATACGTTCGTTTTATCGGGTCATCGAAGAATTCCCTCGGGCAACGTTATTATTGATCGGTGAGGGGCCATTAAAAAAGGCGATGTTAAACCTTATAAAATATTATGATTTAGAAAAAAATGTTTCTTGTTTTGATCGTTTTATTTCCCAGGAAGAGGTTTATTCTTATTTGTGGCAATCAAAGACAATGATTATGACATCAGAAACTGAAGGATTGCCGACAGTCTTGTTAGAGGCCATGTTATGTGAAATTCCTTTTATCGTTCCTGATGTGGGCGATATAACGGATTTGGCGAAAGATAATGAAAATGCTCTTGTGGTGACGCCTTTAAATGAAGATGAATTTAAACACGCGTGTTTGCGCATTTTAAAAGATGAGGCCGTCTATCAGAAACTAAAAAAAGGGATTATAGAAGAAAAACAAAGGCGTTTAATAGAGCATGATGTTTCGCGTATTACGGCTTTATGGGAAGAAGTTCTAAAGTGAAGGAAAATATCCTTGCTATGAAAACGGGTCATAGATATAATAACGCTCGTTTCTAGAAATTGATTAAAATATTAATAATATTTAATATAAATAAAAGGAGATTTTATATGGCGGCAATGCATGTCACAGAAAAAAGTTTTGATGCAGAAGTCCTAAAATCCGATTTGCCGGTCTTAGTTGATTTTTGGGCTGAATGGTGTGGGCCTTGTCGGATGATCGCGCCTATTATTGATGAAGTCGCTAAAGAATTAGCCGGAAAAATCAAAGTAGTGAAAATCAATATTGATGAAGCGCAGGATTTGGCCACTTCTTATAATATTATGTCTATTCCAACGCTTTTAATTTTTAAAAACGGCAAACCGATTGAACAAATTGTTGGGGCGATGCCGAAAGCGCAGCTGATCTCCAAGATCAATACACAAATTTAACTTTAAAAAAGAAAGAGATGTTTTATGTGGATTCAATTTTGTAAATCAAAGATAGCTTTTGCTAAAGTAACACAAGCAGATCTTCATTATGAGGGAAGCATTACCATTGATAAAAATTTAATGGATGCCGTCGGAATTATACCGGGAGAAAAAGTCGAAGTGCTGAATTTGAATAACGGGAATCGTTTTGAAACCTATACGATAGCCGGCCGTCCGGGCGAAGGACAGGTTTGCCTCAATGGCCCAGCGGCTCGCTTAGGATTAGTTGGTGATAAAGTCATTATTTTAAGTTATGCTATGATGGATCAAGAAGAGGCAAAAAAATATCAAATGAAAGCTATTCAATTAAATGACGACAACAAAATTAAAAATAAGAGTTGATGGCGATCCTTGTTTACGCAAGAAATCATCCCCTGTGGAAGATTTTGGTCCTGCCGAACATATGCTTGTTAATTTAATGATTGATGCCATGTATGAAGCGAATGGAGTTGGATTGGCCGCTCCGCAGGTTGGTATCAATAAACGTATTTTTGTGATTGATATCGGTGAGGGCCCAATTATTATTATCAATCCGAAAATTTTAAAACAGGAAGGTAGTATTTGTTGTGAAGAAGGTTGTTTAAGCGTTCCACAAATCGCTATTCCTATTAGTCGTCCTGAGAGAATTCAAGTCCAATATCAAGATCCGCAAAATAAAACAATTAAAAAATGGTTTGAGGGTTTAATGGCGAGAGCTTTTTTGCATGAACTTGATCATTTAGACGGAAAATTGATTGTTGATTATGCGACGGATGAGGATCTGAATAAATATAAAGAGCAACTTGATAAAATTCACGCGAGTGCGAAGCTATAACCATTTTTTATTTCCATGATTTATTCTCAAAGGTTCCCATTATGGTTTAAACAGGAAATTCCTGATTCTCAATCGCTCGAAATGATGCGTAAGATTCTTGAGACCAGAGGATTGCATACCGTATGTCAAAGCGCGAAATGTCCGAATACGGGACGATGCTGGAAAGATAAAACAGCAACTTTTATGATTTTAGGGAATGTGTGCACGCGTCGATGTCGATTTTGTGCTGTTAACACAGGAGAGCCTTTAAAGATTGATTACGAAGAACCTCAAAAAATCGCTCAAGCGGTTGCGGAACTTCAATTAAAATATGTAGTCGTTACGTCGGTGACGCGGGATGATTTGGAAGATAAAGGGGCAGGTCATTTTTTTGAGACAATCAAGGAAATCAAAAGATTAAATCCTCAAACGCATATTGAAGTGCTTGTTCCAGATTTTTTATATGATCCAAAAAGTTTGTTAAAAGTGATTGACGCTTCGCCTGATGTCATTGGCCATAATATGGAAATGCCCAAACGTTTTTATGCGACTCTACGTCCGCAAGCATTATATGCGCGTTCGTTAAGTGTTTTAAAATATTTTAAAACGATGTCAACCGCGCTTATTAAATCCGGATTTATGGTTGGGTTAGGGGAAACGCAAGAGGAGATCCAAGAGCTCATTAATGATTTGGCGTCAGTGGGTTGCGATATTTTAACGATTGGCCAATATCTTGCGCCGAGCGATTCTTCTCGGCATGTGACGGTCAAAAGTTTTGTCTCATTAGAAGAATTTGAATATTATAAAGATTTTGCCATACGCGCCGGGATTAAAAAAGTTTTAAGCGGTCCGTTAGTGCGCAGTTCATTTTTAGCGGAAGAACTATTTGAGAATTGTCAACAAGACAGATTAGGAAAAATTGATTATGCCCTTCAATGAAAAAATAAAAAATGTTTTAAGCTTTTTAGGCCGCGTGGGATTGAGTATTTTTCTTTTGGTCTATTTATTTCAAAAGATTGATTTAACAAAAACAAAAGAAGTTTTAATGTCTTCGAATTTGGTTTATATTTTTTACGCCGGAATTCTTTTTCTTATTATTAATGGTCTTTTGTTATTGCGATGGTTTGTTTTTATTAAGGCGATGGAGCTTCAGGTTCCGATTTTAAGCGTGGTGCGTTATTTTTTTATAGGATTATTTGGTAATCTTTTTTTACCAAGCTCTATGGGCGGAGATCTGATGCGGATTTTAGGTTTATGCCGGGCAAGTCAGCAAAAAACACGCGTTGTGGCTTCGGTGCTTTTGGATCGGTTAAGCGGCTTTGTTTCGATTGTCCTTGTTGCGATTGTGGCTTTAATTTTGGGATATCAGCAAATGGATGAGCAGTTTTTGATTATTCCTATTATTCTTGTGACTTTATTTTTCGTTGTTTTCATTGCTGTTTTATTTAATGAAAGGGCTTTTTTATGGGGATGCCGATTATTTGATCGTTTGCCTAAAGTCAAAAAGAATCTTATGGAAATGCATTATGATATTGCTTTATTAAAAAGCCGTCAAAACTATGCGTTTCAGGGCCTTCTGTTATCATGTGTTTCGCAGGTTATTTTTGCTTGTTTTTTTTATTTTATCGCACGAGGATTACATCAAGATACCGCGTTAATTTATTTCTTAATTTTTGTGCCTTTTATTTGTATCGCGGCTTCTTTTCCGTCGATTGGCGGATTAGGCGTTCGCGAAGCAGGAACAGCGTATTTATTTTCTCGCGTGGGGATGGACGCCGGGATAGCCGTTAGTATTTCTTTAATTAACTTTTTATTTATGGTGATTATCGGCCTTGTTGGGGGATTCGTTTATGTCGGTACATTTTCTTTTGGACGGATACAACATCATTCATCAAATGCCGTTTAAGAATTTAGATTCTTTGGAAGATCAAAGGAATCGTCTTATTCGTTTTATTGAAAACCAAAGGCCGCATGGAAGCCGTAATAATAAAATAACGGTTATTTTTGACGGGCAAGAAGGTTTTTTGAATTATCAGAAAAGCGTGATTGTTGATATTCTTTTTTCTTGCTCTTCTTCCGCGGATGAAAAAATTAAACAAATGGTCCGTGAGGCGGTTCATAAGAAGAATATGGTTGTTGTGACGGATGATCGCGAAATACAAATTTATGTGCGGGCGTTAGGAGCGCAGGTGGTAGGAGTCAATGATTTTTTGACGCGTTCGTCCGATGCGAAAAATATTAAACAAATAGCGCGTGCGGATAAAGATTCTGCAAAAAATATTTCAAAAACATTGGAATATCAGATTAATGAAGAGATGAAACAAATTTGGCTTAAAAAGAATCCTTAAAAAAGAATTTATTTTTAATAGTGTAGGGATAATGGATTATATGATGAAACAAATAACAAATAGGTTTTTTTTAGTGGTAAGCCAAATGGGTGATGCCATTTATTTTTTGATGGATGTTTTGAGGAATATTTTTAAAGGCCGTGTCCGTTTTAATGAGGTTTTAAAACAGAGTTATGAACAAGGATGGCAATCGGCTGTTATTGTCGCGCTGACTTCTTTCGCGTCTGGTGCGGTTTTAGCATTACAAGGCCATGTGGTTCTTTCGCGGTTAGGCGCCAAAGAGTATATTGCCCAACTCGTCGCTTTATCTCTTTTAAGGGAAATGAGTCCAGTTTTTACAGCGATTATTTTTTCTGCTAAAGCAGGCGCACGCATTACCGCGGAATTAGGCACCATGAGTGTTAATGATCAGATTTTAGCCACGCGGACGATGGGTGTTGACCCGATGGAATTTTTAGTTGTCCCACGGTTTTTGGCTTGTTTCTTAGTGTTGCCAATTTTAACACTTATTTCTGAAATTGTTGGGATTTTGGGCGGATATTTTATTGGCGTCTATCAGGCGAATATTCCGGGAGTTTTTTATATTAATCAGACCATCAATGCGGTGCGATTTGTTGATTTTTTTAGCGGATTCATTAAAGTTTTCTTTTTTGCTATTTTGATCGGATGGATCTGTTGTTCGCGTGGATTCACAACCAAAGGAGGATCGTTAGGTGTTGGGAAATACACGACCGAAGCTGTGGCGCAGTCGATAATTTTAGTTATTATTTTTAATACGATTTTAACAAAAATTATTTTAACATTTTGGGGATAAAAAGGAGACGGCTGTGTTAAAAAATATTTTTAAGAATTTATTTTTTATGAGTTTTTTTCTTTTGTGTGCCGGATGCACAGGTTTTCAAGGCGGAGGCAGTGCTTTGTCCAAACATCCTTTTTCAACCATAGAAGCAGATTGGATTCGCAATGGAGAACCTATTATCTTTGAGGAAGAGTTATGGTTTCCCGCCGATGATATTGAAGTTTTATCCGATATGGAAGTTTATAAGGTTGGCGAAGTTCAGGGTATTTATGTTTTTGTCGATAAGCGTGATGTGCGACCGTATAATCGGCTTTATACGAAGTTTGATAAAAATCAGTTTCGTTATTTTCAGAAAAAGAGTCCATGATACATGTAAGTCATTTAGTTAAAACAATTCAAGGGCAAATGATTTTAGATGATATAAGTTTTGATGTTGCCCGAGCAGAAATTCTTGTTGTTTTGGGGGAAAGCGGGGCAGGTAAAAGTGTTTTGTTAAAACATTTGATAGGATTATTAAAACCTGATAAAGGCGTTATTGAAATTGAAGGGCGTGATATCACAAAGTTGTCGGAAGAAGAATTATTAAGACAACGTCAACAGATGGGATATCTTTTTCAAGAAGGCGCGTTATATGATTTTATGAATGTGTTTGATAATTTGGCTTTTCCGCTTCGAGAGCACACATCTTTTGATAGCCGGATGATTGCGATTAAAGTAGAAGAAATTTTGAAAATGGTTGGGCTGGAGGCGGCAAAACATAAATATCCGTCGGAATTAAGCGGCGGAATGCGTAAACGGGTTGGATTAGCGCGGGCGATGATTATGGACGCAAAAATTCTCTTATGTGATGAACCAACTTCGGGATTGGATCCTATCCGTAGCCGGGATATTTCTGATTTGATTCGTCAAGTTTCTCGTCGGTATCAATGCGCGACTGTTATTACGTCCCATGATATTGATAACGCTTTTCGTATCGCGGATCGTATCGCTATCATTCAACAAGGAAAAATTGTGATTATAGGAACGCCACAGGCGTTAAAATCATCAGAGAATCATTTTGTTCAAGAATTTATTAGTTAACGAGGATAATCTTATGACAGATCATCAAGAAAAATTAAAAAAGTTTTTTACAGGATTATTTTTTGTTATAGGTGTTTTATTGTTTATTTGGATTATTTTTACGATAGGCGCTAATAAAGGTTTTATTGAAGCTAAATTTAAGGTTCCTGTTCTTTTTGAAGATGTTCGAGGATTAACCGAAGGTGCTCCTGTGCGTTTATCCGGTGTTGTGGTGGGATTAGTCGAGCGAATCGATTTTTTAAAGAAAGAATATCAAGGAAGGCGGGTTAAAGTTACGTTGAGTCTTTTTGAAAAATATAAAGAGCAATTGAATCAAAGCGCGCAGTTTTCAATTGTGACCGATGGCATCTTAGGAGAAAAATTGGTTGTGATTAAAGTAACAGAAGATACACGGCCGTTGGATTTAAATAGTTTGATTTTAGGAGATAATCCGATTGATGTTCAGGATTTAGCTGAAGTTTTTGCGGACGCGGCAGAATCATTTACTAAAACATCAAACGAATTAAGCAAGATTAATTTTCAGAAATTAGCTGAAGGCATGGAACAAACAGGACAATCTTTAGTAACGACAGCAGAGAGTTTTAAAAAGATATTACCGGAAGTAGAACTTTTGATGATTAAGGGAAAGCGGTTATTTAATCGTATAGAGCAAAAGATTATTGAGGGAAATTTGTTTAAGATTTTTTAATAACATTTTTTACGAAAGGGCTTTCTATGTTTATTATAAGTAATTTTATTGTGGCTTGCGCCCAAATTATTAATGTGATTTTAATAGCTGTTTATTGGCTTATTTTGATTAGGGCCTTGGTCAGCTGGGTTAATCCAGATCCGTATAATGCGGTTGTTCAGTTTCTTTATCGCACGACTGAGCCGATTTTACAGCCTATTCGGCGATTTTTACCAACGATGGGTATTGATATTTCACCGATTATTGCCTTTTTAGTTATTATTTTTTTAAAATCATTCTTGGTCCAAACGCTGATAGATATCGGAATGCGGTTAAGATAATTTTTTTAAAATGTAAATTTTTTTAAAAGAAATTAAATCTTGCAAAAACAGAAAGAAGCATATAAGATTGCTGAACATTCAAGATTAGATTTTTAAAAGGAGCGTTTTAAGAATGTTTGACCAGATGAAAAAATTGATGGAAATGAAAAAACAAGCGGATATGATCAAGCGTCAGCTTGATGCGACGATTATTGATGTGGACGCAGGATTAGGTATTAAAATTAAAGTGAATGGTTCGCAGCAATTTCAAACCATTGATATTGACGCAGAAAAAATAAAGCCGGAAAATAAAATACGATTAGAAACAGATCTTTTAAAAAGTTTAAATGCCGCGATGAAAAAGTCGCAAGAAGAAGCAGCATTAAAAATGAAGAGTCTTTTGCCAGGAGGATTTCCTGGCCTATAAATATTAAGGCGCCGAGAATAACAACAGGCGCGAAATTGAAAGGAGAAAAGTTTTATGCCTTATGATCAAACATTAGATGTAGCATCTTTTAAAGAATCAAAAGAATTCGGAGATACCAGAATCACGGTAGGAGTTTTTTCATATAATGACGGGCCTAAGAAACTTCAGATTTCCCGCGAAAATCAAAGCCAAGAAGGTGAATGGCGATTCGCGAAATTAGGTCGTATGACCAAAGATGAAGTGAAAGAAGTTATACCTTTGATTGCTAAAGCTGTTGATAATATGTAAACATTTTTTATTTTTTTAAAAAGCGCGAAAGAGATTTCGCGCTTTTTAATTAATGGAGGTTTTAAAATGGCAGATCATGTTTATTTAACCAGGGCGGGCTATGAGAAATTGATGAAGGAGCTCGACCAGCTTAAAAGTGAGAAAATCAAGATTTCTAAAGCTATTGGCGAGGCGCGCTTACAGGGCGATATTTCAGAAAATGCGGAATATGACGCGGCGAAAGAAGCCCAGGCGCATAATGTCGCGCGAATGGGAGAAGTGGAATCAAAATTAGCCAAGGTAAGGATTATTGAAGATGAAAATATCCCTTCAGATAAAATTTATATCGGCGCTATCGTTACGCTTAAAGATTTAAAAACAGAAGAAGAGTTGCAATATATGATGGTTTCTCCTGAAGAAGCGAATTACGAAGAAAATAAACTTTCGATTTTTTCTCCTGTGGGTAAAGGATTGATGGGAAAATCCGCCGAACAAGAAGTTGAGATAAAAGTTCCTGCAGGTGTTTTAAAATATAAAATCTTAAAGATTGAACGCTCGAAATAGTTTTTATTTTTCTTTCTGACTTTTATTCCAGAAAAGAGAAGTTCCAAGCCAGTAGAAAATTATAGGTAATAAAGAAAAAACGATGCGATGAAAGGTTTGCGAGAGCCACCAAAGGATGTCAAAATAGGTATTAAGAAAATAATAAAGAGTCAAAATCCCACCATATAAAATCAAGAATAGCGGAATAATAATTGTTTGAGCATTAAACATCTTTTTCTTTCCTAAAATAAGTCCAACCAAAAGAATTATCCAGAATCCATTCCAAGAAAAAGTTTTTAATTGAAAGAAATAGAACATGAATATCGCTTTAAGCCGAGAAAAATCCGATGGTTTGGTTAATGACTCAAAGCCGTTAATGAATGTGAGATTTTGAGGCGCGTAAAAGAATTGAAAAATGATAAAAGGAATACAGGATATAAAAACGCCAACGAAAAAAGAAAGAAGGATTTTCTTTTTATTTAAAGATCTCTGCTTTAATAAATAAGGAATAGCTAATGAGCCAATGATAACGCTCGCCATTAAGCCTTCATTTTTTGTAAAACTTAAAATGCTTAAGAAAATACCGCTTAGCAAGGCGAAGGTTTTATTGTCTTTCATTTTGGCTTGAATGAGGCAGTAAAAAGAAGCCAAAAGGTAGAATCCAATCACGATATCCGCGTATTGGCTTGAGGCGAATTTATAAAAAAGAGAAGACGACGATAGCGCAAGAAGTAAGAGAATATTAAAAAATAATGGCGTACGATTTCTTAGGCTATAAAATAATAATCCGAGCGTCAGAGTTGTAAATAAAATGGAAACGAGAATAGGGATATTTTGTGTTGGCGTTGTCGAAAAAATCCATCCCCAAACATTTAAAAGAGGCAAAAATAATGGATAATGCGGGCTTGATCGCCAAAGAGTAGGATGAAAAATATTTGTCCAATCGTTTTGTCCTAAAAATAATGTCCTGGCTTTAAAATTCCACACGGCCCATGCGTCCCACCCGCCGTTAGGATATAAAGAAATCGTATAAATAGTTGGAATTAAAAAGACAATAAAAATAAAAAATAAAATAAGATGTTTAATGTTTAGCTTCTTGATCATTTCTTTTATGCCGAATATTTTTATGTTAGAAATGGCAGAATTTTTGATGAAGAATATTAAAAGAATAAGATGAATAGTGAGAATGAATAAGCGGTTGAATTCATTAAATAATAAGAAGCTTAAAAAAGTGATGTAAGAGCTCAAACCTAATCCTAGCCCGGCGGACAATAATATTTTAAGAGAAGAAGATATTTTTTTTTCATTATCTAAAAGGGTAATGAAAAAAATCCCTAAGAAGAAAGATAGCGCAAACGGCAATAAGTTTAATATAAATAGGGTCATTTTTTTCTCGCTAAAATTATTCCTGATGGCGTAATTTTTAAAGGCGTAAGATTTAGCTCCTTTATTTTTTCAACGGTTTTTGCTGACGTTGAGCAATCAAGAATAATATAATCGTGCTGGATATTGTGAACGTCGAGAATAGTTGGCGCCAAAATAAGCTGTGCTTGAGAAAGTTGTTTGTTATTATCCAGATCATTTAAATTTTTGTCTGTGTAATAGCCGATCACGGGTATTTCTTTTAAGAAGGGTTGAAATTCTCGAAATTTATTTCCAACGAATTGATGAGGAAGATAAGCCCGCAATTTTTCGTATTGGTGGATTTCTTTGGAAAAGCTTAAAAGATTAAGGCAAAGCCATAAGAAAATCGCGGCTGTAAATATTTTTTGCGATAATGATAACAAGCGCAGTTTTGAAATGGTTGTTTGCATAATGTTTAATTAAATCGTAGCCATTCTACTGATAAAATACATTTTTTGCAACTTTTTCGTAGTTTTCATAAATTTTAAAACGTTAAATAAAATGTTTCTTAAAAGACCCTCTGTAAGTATAATAAATAACATTAATTATAATATTTTTATAAAGAGGAGGAAAAATTGATTAAAGTCGGTATTATTGGTTGCGGTTATTGGGGGCCGAATCATATCCGCATTTTTTCTCAGATGGCTAATGCACAAAGCACGATGTGTTCGGATTTAAGTGAAGACCGATTAAATGCGATGAAGCGCCTTTATCCGAATATTAAAATTACGAAGAACTATAAAGACATTTTACAAAATCCTGAAATCCAGGCTGTTTGTATCGCCTCTCCGACTAATACGCATTTTGCTATTACGAAAGAAGCCTTGGAAGCCAATAAACATGTTTTGTGCGAAAAGCCGCTTACGTTAAAACCGAATGAATCCGTTGTGTTAAAAGATTTAGCTATGAAAAAGAAAAAAGTTTTGATGGCCGGGCATATTTTTCTTTTTAATCCTGGTATTATGTGGCTTAAGAAATATATTGAATCCGGCGAGCTTGGAGAAATTTATTCTGCCCATGCGATTCGCACGAATTTAGGCCCGTTTCGTTATGATGTGAACGCCATGTGGGATTTGGCGCCGCATGATATCTCCATTCTTAATTATTTGTTTGATAATTGCCCGATTAATGTTTCCGCCCGCGGACAAAAATGTTTAGGGAATTCTATGGAAGATTTGGCGTTTGCGACCCTTGAATATCCAAATAATTTACTCGCTAATATTCATGTCAGCTGGTTGGATCCCAAAAAAGTCCGACAGATTACGATTGTCGGAAGCAAGAAAATGATTGTTTGGGATGATTTGGATAATATCGGGCCGATTAAGGTTTATGACAAACACGTTGAAAAAACCTCCACTTTTTATGAAACATATGGCGAATTTCAACTTTTGTCGCGAGAAGGAAGTATTACGATTCCTCAAATCGGCATGGGGGAACCTTTAAAAGCGCAAGCGCAGTATTTTTTAAATTGTATCGAGAAAGATGAATGGCCGGCGTTGTGCGATGCGCAAAAAGGTTATGAAGTCGTTAAAACCCTTTGCGCCATTCAGTCGTCCATGCAGCAAAACGGCGCGTGTGTGAAGGTTTAAATTTTTTTTACGGAAAACCATGTGGTTAACTTAGACGCTTCTGAGGTGGAACAGTCGTTAATCAAACAAGCCATTGACAATGCGTACGTTATAGTGTACGCTTTGGGTGGAGGAATAAATATGACAACGATCACAGCAACAGAAGCCAGAGCACAATTATATGCGCTATTGGATAAAACAGCCGTTTCACATGATCCTGTTCAGATTACGGGAAAAAGAAGCAATGCTGTTTTAGTTTCGGAAGAAGATTGGCGTTCCATTCAGGAAACTTTGTATTTGGTTTCTATTCCTGGGATGCGCGAGTCCATTCGCCAAGGGATTAAAATACCGCTAAAAAAATGTGTTAAGAAATTAGATTGGTAAAATATGAGTTGGCAACTTTATTTTACGCATCAAGCCCAAAAAGACGCTAAAAAAATTGTGCATGCCGGCTTGAAAGAGAATGTTCAAGAGCTTTTGTTGATTCTTGAGAAAAATCCTTTTCAAAACCCGCCACCTTATGAAAAACTTGTTGGAGATTTAGATGGCGCATATTCCCGCCGGATTAATATTCAGCATCGGCTTGTGTATCAGGTTTTAAAAAAGAACAAAGCAGTAAAAATTATTCGTCTCTGGACGCATTATGAATAATGATTGCTGTCATAAAACACAGTAATTACTGTAAAAAAAGTAAGAGCTTTTTAATTAAGAAAGGTAAATATCAATGACTATTAGTGAGAAAGATCTTGAGGATATTATTTGTAAATATCCAGAATTAATAGAGGAAAAATTAATTTTACAGGGGAGACAAATTACTTTATATGGTCGACGAATGGATTTGTTGTTTATTGATAAGTTTAATAGAAAGTTGATAATTGAATTAAAAATAGGGCCTATAAAAGATGAACATATTGGTCAAATCCTTTCTTATGAAGGAATGCTTTTATCATCTGAAGACCCGACAATTCGAGTAATGTTGGTTGGGAATAGGGTCCCTGTTAATATTAAGAGAAGTTTAGACCACCATGGGATTGCTTGGAAAGAAATATCATTCGCTAGTTTAAGGGAATATTTAATAAAAGAACAAGATGTTCAATTTTTAGAACTGTTTAATAATTCTTCCTTAATAGAACACAGAATTGATGGGGAAAAGTTTTGGTTTGATGAGAAGGCATTATTGAGATCTTCTAAAGTTGCCGCGTTAGAAAAAAAAGAGATAGATTCCTCTCAAAAAAAAGAATTTGATAAGAATTCATTAGATTTATTATGGCAACAAGCACCTTTATTTGATCATGATGCAAAAGATTTAAAATATTTAAAATATCATCTTTCTTTTTGTAAAAAGTTAACTGATAAAGTGTTGGCCTTAGATTGTAAAATAGATTGTCGTATTAATGGAAGACAATATAGCTTTGATGATGCTATGGGGATAGGGCCATTCTTAAATATTGAAACTTTAAAATCAAAAATTGTCATTGCTCCTCTTCGTTTAACGCCAAAGGATTTGATGGAAATGAAAGTGCAATTTAGAGATACGACAAATAAAATATACCGGATGGGAGGCTTGGTTAGGGTTGATTTTTTTAAACGTGATGATGGGGAGTTAAATATGGCTTTTGAATTAGCAAAGAAATCTTTTGAAGTTAAAAAGAAAGTTGGGACAGCCGTTTTTTTTGGTGATATGCAAGGAAAATAATTCGGAGGAAGAATTTATTATGAAAGGGGTTTTATGGCTTACAAAAAACATGATAAAGCTTTAGTGGATGATGGCGCAATAATTGGTGAAGGAACGCGCGTGTGGGCGCATACGCATATTCAAAATGGCGCAGTCGTCGGGAAAAATTGTAATATTTGTGACGGCACGTTTATCGAACGCGGCGCTGTTGTGGGAAATGATGTGACGATAAAACATAATGTTTCTATTTTTGATGGTGTGACCATTGAAGATAATGTGTTTATTGGATCAAATATTGCGTTTATTAATGACCGTTTCCCTCGAAGTCATATTGCGGATAACTGGAAGCTTGAAAAAACGTTAGTGAAAAAAGGTGCGACGCTTGGCGCGAATTCCGTTGTGATGTGCGGATTAACTATTGGCGAATATGCGGTTGTAGGCGCGGGAAGCGTTGTGACAAAAGATGTTCCTCCATACACAATCGTTGTCGGAAATCCGGCGAAACCGTTAGGTTTGGCGTGTATTTGTGGCGGGCGGCTTGATGAGAAACTTGCTTGTGCCTGTGGGAAAAAATATAAGAAAAAAGGAAAAAGTTTAGAATCCGTTTAATTGTTGTCATCCTGATTTGTTGTTGATAAAACCATCGGGATTTCATAACCGTCATCCTCGAATGGGTTAGTCGAGGATCCAGAATTTTTTAAATGGATTCCCGACAAGAAATTTCGGGAATGACAGTCGAGGTGGATTGCGGGAGAGACAGTTAGGGTAAGCATTAATAGAGAGATTAGGAAGAATTAAAATGCATAAAATTCTTGTTTGTCCGGTGGCGTTTAATGAGCATGTGAAATTAAAAAGTGTGATTACGCGGTTTCTACAAAGCCCTGTGCGCGAGCGCGCTGATTATTTAGTTGTGGATGACGGATCAACCGACGGAACAACACAGATGATTCAGTCATTTGCAAAAGATGGCGTTATGACCATTAAACATCCTTCTCAGGAAGGTGTTGGCTCTGCTATTCGAACAGCGATTCAATACGCGCGGCAAAAACATTATGCTATTTTGGTTATTATGGCAGGCAACGATAAAGATAATCCGAATGAAATTCCGCGTTTGATCGAACCGATTTTAAACGATGGTTATGATTTTGTCCAAGGTTCGCGCCATGTGTCAAAAAAAGAAGGCGGTATGGGCGGGGATATGCCGTTTTATCGAAAACTTGCGACCAAGCTTCATCCGTTTTTAATGTCGATTTTTACAGGAAGAAAATTGACAGATACCACAAACGGTTTTCGCGCGTTTCGGTTATCATTATTCGATGATAATCGTATCAACATTCATCAAGAATGGCTGAATCATTATGAGTTGGAACCATACTTGCTTTTTAAAACAATCACGTTAGGATATAAGTTTAAAGAAGTGCCAGTCACTAAGATTTATCCGCCGAAAAAGTTAGGTTACACTAAAATGAAGCCGCTTATCGGTTGGTGGAGTATTTTAAAACCAGTATTTTATTTAGGATTAAGGATAAAAAAATAAGATGAAACTTTATGGAAAAAATTCAGTTTTGGAGCGCTTGCGTTATCATCCCTACACTATTAGTAAGATTTATTTAGAAGAAGGAGTGGAGGGATTAACGCCTATTTTTAAGAAAGCCAAAGAAAAAAATATTCCGATTATCAGCATGCCTGGATCTAAAATGATAAAAATCGCTCGTAATAAAAATACACAGGGCGTGATTGCGGACGTCGAGGATTTTGTTTATAAGGATTATACAGAAATACTCGAGGATGCTTTAAAGAAAAAAAGGACGCTTGTGTTTTTAGATTCGCTTAATGATCCGCAGAATTTAGGCGCGATTATAAGAAGCTTAGCGTGTTTAGGGCATTTTTCGATTATCTTGCCGTCCCATGATTCTGTTGAGGTCACGGAAGTTGTTTTACGCGTTGCTTCCGGCGGCGATACGAATGTCCCGATCGCTAAAGTAGCTAATCTCAATCAAGCCATCATTCGTGCTAAAGAACAAGGTTTTCATATTGTAGGGACTGTTGTGGGCGCGGAAAAATCGTTATTTGATTTCACATTTCCTTTCCCGTTAGGAATTGTGATCGGTTCGGAACAAAAAGGCATTCGTGGGGTTATTCGAGAAAAAGTCGATTCTGAAATTAATATCCCGATGGCTGTTGGGACTTTATCATTAAACGTGGCGCAGGCTACAACAATTTTTTGCTATGAAATTACAAAACAAAAAAAGAACAGATAAGAAAAAAAATACGGATACGCTTTTAACCGGGCTTAATTTATTCGCAGAGGCCGGACTTTTAAAACATATTAAACGCAGTGGTTGGTGGGTTGCTGGCATCAAAAATCCGGAAAGTGTGGCTGAGCATTCTTTTCGTTGTGCGATTATGGCGTATTATATTGCCCATTGTGAAGGCGTGGATCCTTACAAAGCATTAGTGATGGCGCTTTTTAATGATATCCATGAAGCCCGCATTAACGATTTGCATAAAATGGGGCATTATTATATTGATTTTAAAGAAGCGGAAAAAAAAGTTTATAAAGATCAGATTCAGCATTTAAATAAGAATGTTAAAGAAGAGATGCTTATTTCCCGTCTTGATTATGAGCAGCAGAAAACAAAAGAAAGCATTGTGGCGCGGGATGCGGATATTTTAGAATGTTTATTGCAGGCCAAAGAATATTTAGATAGCGGGCATAAAAAGGCTGAGAAATTTTTTCAAAAAGCGCCGGATCATTTAAAAACAAAAACAGCACAAAGAATGTGGCAGAAAATAAAGGAATGGGACAGTTCTTCGTGGTGGGAACAAGTTGTTAAATTTGAACGATGAAATTATATTTTAATAACATTATTTTAAAAAAGTTTTTTCTTTTATTGATGAGTTCGTTTTTATTTTTAACGGGCTGTGGAACGATTATGTATAATGCCGCCACACAACGTAAAGAATTTATTATGATCTCAACTCAAGAAGAGATCAGTATGGGTAATAATCTTCACACAGGGCTTTTAAAAGAGTTTAAATTGTCACAAAACAAAGAACAGGCGGATCGCTTAAAGCGTATTGGGGCAAAAGTAGCCCTGGTCTCTGACCGCCAAGATTATAAATATCAATTTTTTCTTATTGAAAAAGAGGAACTGAATGCTTTTACAACGCCTGGCGGCAATATTTATGTTTATACAGGGCTTATGAATAAATTGCAAAGTGATGAAGCTATAGCGGGTGTTATTGCTCATGAAATCGGCCATTGTGCGGCGCGTCATGTGGTTAAGAAATATCAGGCTAGCGTCGGATATGACACCCTGGCATCGCTTATTTTAAATAATTTAAAAATGAGTGCCGCGACTAAACAAGTCGTTTCATTAAGTTCTAGTACTTTAATGAATTTGGTTTTTTCTTCTTATAGCCGTCAGGATGAATATGAGGCTGACCGTTTAGCCGTGAAATATATGTATTTATCATGGCTTAATCCTGAGGGGATGGTAGAGGCGCTTCAGCTTTTGAAAAAAGAATCTCAAGGATCTGAAGGCCTTCTTATTTTAAGAAGCCATCCTTTTTTAGATGATCGCATCAAGGCTGTTAAAGAAGAAATTAAAAAAGTTCAAACGCAGTATCAATCCTAAAAAAGAGAACGATTTTTCAGTTTCTGTTTTGACATTAAAAAATCAGTGATAGAATATCTAACTATGGAACGTATTGGATTAGCTGCAAGTAAAATTTCTAAAGGCAATCTTCTTTTTTACAACATTTATGTTGTTTTGATATCGTCACTTTTTGCCTTTTTTGTTTTTACGGTGACGGGAGCAACGGTTGTTTTTGCTTTAGTCTTGGTGTCTTATCTGGGGCATGGAATTATGGGATTTAGTTTTGAAGAAAAGTGGCCATCCATTTTATCGTTTTGCATGATATCGTTAACGATCATGGCAGCTTTATTTAATATGTTGGCCATATCCAGGAATGTTAAATTAAAAAAAGAATAAAAAATGCCTTACGGTCATATTGATTTTAAAGCCTTAGTCGAACGTTTGCGTATTGGAATTTTTTGCAGCACTTTGGGTGCGAATGCGAAATTTCTTGACGTCAATGAATCTTTCTCTAAGATTTTAGGATATTCCCACCAGGAAATCTCTCGAAAAAAAGTCAAAGATCTTTTTGTCCATCGGGGAGATTACATTTTCTTTACTAAAAGTCTAAAAGCCGATAAGCGAATTAATAGTTTTGAGGTTTGTTTAAAAGGCAAAGGCCATCGCTCTATTTGGTGTATTTTATCCGCTATTGCGGTTTTAAATGAGAAGGGGAAGGTCCTTCGGATTGACGCGCGATTTGAAGATATTACAGCGCGTAAAAAGATTGAACGAGAACTTATTGAATCAAAAGAAATTTTTAAGACCGTTTTTGATAATACGGCCGCAACTATTACAGTAACAGATAAAAATGAAAAGATTGTTGCATGGAATCCTTTCGCAGAGAAAATGCTTGGAATGACTAAAGAAGATCTTTTTAATATGCCGGTTAAGGATTTGTATCCTCCTGAAGAATGGCGCCGTCTGAGAAGTTTTCGTATTCGACGCAAAGGAATGCTTTCGGATATTGAAACGAAGATTTATAAGAGAAATAAAGAGATTCTGGATGTTGGGGTTTCCATTTCCGTTTTAAAAGATGCCGAAGGCAATGTGACAGGCGCTATTGGGATCATTCGGGATATTACGAATCAAAAAGCCGCAGAACGAAAGATTAAAGAATCAGAAAATAAGATTCGAGTTATTTTGGATAATTCCGCTGCTGCCATCACGTTAACGGATGATCAAGAGAGGATTGTCTCTTGGAATAAATTTACAGAAAATCTTTTGGGAATGAAAGATAAAGATCTTTATTTAAGGCCTGTTAAGAGTTTATATCCCCCAGAGGAATGGAAGAGAATTCGTTCTGAAGATATTCGAAAACTCGGATCGAAACATCATTTTGAAACAAAAGTTTTAAAGAAAGATAATGAGGCTATTGATGTTGATTTATCGGTTAATGTGCTTCGAAACGCCAATGATGAGATTATAGGTTCTGTGGGCATTTTTCAGGATATTACAGAACAGAAAAAAGCCAAAGAAATTCTTGTTCAGGCAAGAATAGCCGCGGAATCAGCGAACACCACGAAAAGTTTATTCTTGGCGAATATGTCTCATGAAGTTCGTACGCCGATGAATACGATTCTTGGAATGCTGGATTTAACGCTTGATACGCCGCTTAATGATGAACAGAAAGATAATATTGTCGTGGCTAAAGAGGCGGCCAAGAATTTATTAAATTTATTAAATGATATTTTGGATCTTTCTCGTGTTGAGGCCGGTAAAATTAAATTAGAGAATATTGAGTTTCATTTGCCTAATGTGATTAAAAATGTTTGTAAAGGCATGGCGGTTCTCGCTCGAGACAAGAAATTAGAAATTGTTTTTTTTGTTGATCCGCAAGTCCCTGTTCTTCTTAAGGGCGATCCGCTACGATTGCGTCAAATCTTGATTAATTTGATTAATAATGCGATTAAATTTACACATGCTGGAAATATCACTATTGGAGTTGAGAAAGTTTCTCAGGCAAACAAGCAGGTTGTCTTAAAATTTTCTGTTAAAGATCAGGGTATAGGAATTCCTAAAGAGCGCCAAAATAAACTTTTCGAGATTTTTAGCCAGGTTGATGATTCAACGACAAGAAAATATGGTGGTACGGGATTAGGGCTGGCTATCTGTAAGCGTTTGGTTGAGATGATGTCTGGAAAGATTTGGGTTGAGAGCGATGAAGGAAAAGGAAGCACTTTTTTCTTTAATCCAGAGTTTGAAGTGGTGGATAAAGATCCTAATGCCTTTCTTTTAGATCAAGACGCGCCAACAGTTGATGAGAAATTTGTAGAGGAAAAATTAAAGGGGTTAAGAATTCTTTTAGCTGAAGATAACATTGTCAATCAGCGGATGACAGTGAAGATATTGGAAAAACAAGGATGGTTTGTTGAAGCCGTTGATAATGGACAGGCCGTTTTAGATAAATTAGACCAGGCGCATTTTGATGTCGTTTTAATGGATTCACAAATGCCGATTATGGATGGGTTTGAAGCAACAAAAATGATCCGCCGTAATGAAGAAAAAACAGGAAAACATGTTTTTATTGTGGCTTTAACAGGACGCGCTATGGAAGAAGATAAGCAAAGATGTTTTGATTTAGGCATGGATGGTTTTGTGGCCAAGCCGATTGACCGGAAAAAACTTTTTGAAGAAATCGCTAATCTTTTTAAAAAAGGAAAAAATCATGAATGAGGATTTATTTGATGTCAAAGAATTTTTAGAACGTGTTCAAGATGATAAAGAGCTTTTAGTTGAACTTATTGGTATTTATTTGGAAGATTATGAAGGCAAGCGTAAAATATTAGGAGAAGCCATCGTTAATAATGATTATGAAGCAGTGCGAAGCGTGGCGCATTCTTTAAAAGGGTCTTCAGGGAATATTTCCGCGAAATCTTTACGCGAATTATTTTGGAAACTTGAAGATATGGGAAAAGCGAATAATTTAAATGGCGCGTCAGATCTTTTGCAGAAAGTGGATGGGATCTTCGAGCAATTCGTCAAGCGTGTTTCCAATTTAAAAGAAGAAATGGGTGTTTAAGTCCTTCCTTTTTTATCAGTTTTTATAATATAACATGATGATTTCTATCGAGCTTATTATAGGCATTATTATTCTTGGCATTATTATAGCCGGGGTAGTTCTTTTTATTATTTCTCCGTCAGAAAAAGCTAAAAAGAAAAAACGTAAGGAAAAGGTTGAAGCAAGCGACAAAGAAAAAAACTTGGAAGAAAAAATATTGCGTTTAGAGAAAGCCCTTCATTCTTTAAGAGGTAAAGTTGTTTCTTTAGAAAATACTATTTCCGATAAAGAAAAACAGCTTTTAGAGGAAAAAGTCCAAATAAAGAATCTTCAAGAAAAGCTTCACAAAGAACATGAATGGCTTGAAAAAGAACAAGGCGATATTGATAGGCGAGATAAAGAAGTCCATAAATTAAAAGAAGATATAAGGATGATCCAAGAAAGTTTTTCTCAAGAGCATTCATTAACGCTACGGCTTCAGAAGGAATTAAAAGAATTTGAAGAGAAAAATCGAACGCTTAATGAACAGCGTAGAGCTGTCGAGGCAGAAAACGCACAATTGAAAGCTAAAAATGAGGTTTATCAATTAGAGTTATCTCAAATGAAAAAAGAAAACATTGAGTTTAAGAAACAAAAAGAAGATACTGCGTGGGTTGCCAAGACAGATTATGTCCTTCTAGAACAGCGATTACGGGAGAAAGAAAGTCAATTAAAACGATTATTACGAGAAACACAACCCCCCCCCAACACAACAGAGAATGCCTAATTCTTTTCATTTTGCTAAACGAACTAATTGGGAGTTATCCTCGAACCAGATCACGTCTTTTGTGGATAATTTGAAAAAAGAAAATGTAGAAATTTTAAATTTAACAGAATCTAATCCGACGAAATGCGGATTCCGGTATCCTAAAAGAATTCTTAAAAGTCTTTATGACAAAAAGAATTTTTTTTATGCTCCCGACGCACAAGGCATGCTGGAAACCCGACAAGCCATTAGCGAATATTATAAAACAAAAAATATAAATGTAAGGCCGGAACAGATTTTTTTAACGTCAAGCACGTCTGAGGCGTATTCTTATCTTTTTAGGTTACTCGCAAATCCTGAGGATAGAATTCTTTTTCCTCATCCGAGTTATCCTTTATTTCAGTTTTTAGGTGATTTAAATGATGTGGGGCTTGATTTTTATGCCCTTCAATATTTAGACCAATGGGTGATTGATTTTGGTTCGTTGAAAGATTTAATAACGTCTCATACAAAAAGCATTGTTTTGGTTAATCCTAATAATCCGACGGGTTCATTTTTTAGGATGTATGAGCTAGAAGAGCTTAATGGCCTTTGCCAGAAAAATCGTTTAAGTATTATTTGCGATGAGGTTTTTCATGATTTTTCTATTAATCCGCATGAAAACCATTTAAGCCTTATTAATAATAAAAGTGTTCTTACATTCGTCTTGGGCGGATTTTCTAAGACGCTTGGGCTTCCTCAGATGAAATTATCTTGGATTGTGATAAGCGGCCCAGATGATTTGGTCAAAGAGGCGAGCGCGCGGTTAGAAGTCATAGCGGATACGTATTTATCCGTTAATACGCCGGTTCAAAATGCTTGCCGTGTTTGGTTGAAATATAAAAAAGACCTTCAATCTCAAATCTTAAATAGGATTCGGAATAATTTTTCTTTGTTAAAGAAGCTTTTTTCTTCTAACAGCCCTTGTCAATTATTGAATATGGAAGGTGGCTGGTATGGGGTCTTAAAACTTCCTTTGCATTATAGTGAAGAACAGATTGTTTTAGATTGTTTAAAAGAAGACCATGTTTTTGTCCATCCAGGATATTTTTTTGATTTTCTTGATGAACCGTATATTGTTTTAAGCCTTTTACCTCAAGAGGCTATTTTTGAAAAAGGTTTAACCCGCATTTTAAATAGGGTCTCAATAAATAAACCTTAAAAAACTTCAGTTGCAAACAAAGGTTAATTTGGTAATATAAATTAATATTAAATATTATTATTAATTTATAAAGGAGATAATTTATGGCTAAACGTCCAGATTGGGATCAATATTTTATGAAATTAGCTATGCTGGCATCCGAACGAGCGACATGCCCGCGCATGCATTGCGGATGCGTCTTGGTGAAACATAAAAGTGTTATTGCGACTGGGTACAATGGTTCGATTCCCGGAGAT
>JAKQLT010000038.1 GCA_029567025.1 Candidatus Omnitrophota bacterium
AAGGATTTTTTAAAGCCGAAATAAGATTTTGTTAAAAGACCCATGGCGTATTGCGAATATGCCGATAAAAACTCATATCTGTCAATGGGCACATTTTTGGGATCGGGTCTGATTTGTTTTAACAAATGCAAGGCTCCCTCAGGATTTCGCTCTTGAATAAAACATTCTGCCAATAAAAAAGCAGCCCGTTGGAAATCAGAGTCGTTCAATCCCCCATATAGCGCGTCTGACAAAACTAAGCGAGCAGACAAGAACTCTCCTTCATCAAAATACTGCATACCTCTTACGAGATTTTCTCTTGAATCTACTCGTCTCGAATTATCAATCAGTGTATTCTTTATGAAAGAACCCGCATATTGATTCATAACCTCTTCTGTTAAACCATTAAAACAAACCGACAACTCTTTTTCTACGTTTCCTGACTTCATAAGCCTTTTTACAAAACGATGCAGCGCATTGCTGCCGAAGCTTTTAAGCAAAAAGCGGATTTTTAAGTAATTCTCAACATATTTTTCAAGAGAGATGGGGTTTCCGTCTATATTCTCGTCTTCGCCACCGATTTTATTGATGTCAAAGCCGCGTTTAGTAAGAGCTTTAATACGCGCTAAGCCCTGATCGGCTGCATGGACCGCCGTCCCTTCCTTTATCCACATAGGCAACTTATCATACTCTTTCAATCCCATAATATCTGCCATTACAGCGTGAGTCATTTCATGAGTCATTTCTTCAAGAAGAGTTGCCTGTGCATTTATTAAAAAGTCTAAATCTAAGTGAATGTAATGAACAACGGTTTTATTTGTTGTTCTTATTGATTGGCGTTTTCCGCGAAGTCTGATTCCCTTGTATGTTAAATGATCTGAAAAAATAACAATCACATACATTTGTTCGCGAGGCGAGATGCCTAAACTTTTGTGTATTTTCAAAAATGATTCTTGATACACATAAGGCAGATCGCTCAATATTTTAGCATACCCCGGATGATTATAAAAACGCCCGCAATAACTTGTATCAATGTGTAACACAGCAAAAAGCGAAGGTGTTAACAAAAAGAAAAACAAAACAATATAAAACAATTTTTTAGTCATGTTGTGATTCGGCGTATATTTTATCTCGGGCAAGATGTATTGAA
>JAKQLT010000045.1 GCA_029567025.1 Candidatus Omnitrophota bacterium
GCCAAAGGAAAATCTTATAGAAAAGAAAAAAATATATTGTCAAAATAATTAATTAGCGCTAAATATTACGTAAGGATACCGACCCGAAGGGGGTGGGGAATTCAAATTACCCGACTGGGGAATTGTCATTACCCGCGACAAAAGAAATAATAACAGAAGATTCTCATTTTGAAGATGTAGGAAGAGGGTTCATTCCTGTTTTTTCAAGAAGATCTAACCACCCTCTCCCCGAACCTCTCCAATTCCTCGTCAAACAAAAAAGCGCATTCGCTTCCGATGTTTCTTAGAAGATTGATATTTTCCGGTTTTACATTGTCCATCATAAAGGTTTTTTCATCGTAGGAATTTAAGGGGATATTAATTCTCAAATAATTTTCAGCAAAACCGTGGCTTTTAAAAATGTGGGTTAATTGATAATGAGCGGTTTCTTCGGAAGCGGTCATAATAATCTCAATCAATGGCTTTGCCCATTTGGTTAATCCTGCGTTTTTGAATTGATTGTAAAGATAAGCCTTTGAGGTGATACCTGTTCCGATTGAGAGAAAAAGAATATTTTCGGGAGAAAAATGCGGTACGCAGTGGGTTGAAACCCACTGTTCCAGCGCTTCGACATAACCGCACATTGCGGGATTGTTGGCGAATATTCCTCCATCGATTAGGGCGTAGTAGTTGTTTGACATGGATTTTATTAATGCCGGTTCAAAGTAGGTTGGGGCGGCGGTTGTCGAACGAACGACATCTTTTAAATAAAAATCATAATCCCTGTCATTTTTTGCTCTATGGCTTCTAAAAAATATGGGCTTTCGCTTTTCGATATCGTAAGCGGTAATTAAAGCAGGCTTCAAGAGGTCTGATAACTTTGTAGAGCCGAGATACTCGTTTAAAATGGAATCGATATATTTGTTGGGGTATTGTTCATCGCAAAGGGTAAAAACGGATTTGAAACTCTGCAGCGGGTCCCGTTTGAAAATATCTTTACCTCGTGTTAAAAATAAGTCTAAAATATCGCAGGCAGAATATACAGGCTTATTATTTTTATCTGCGAGTAATAAAAGAGAGGTGATAAGTCCGCCGACACTGGAGCCGACTATTAAATCAAAATAATCCGAAAGGCGAGCTTCTTTATTTCTGGTCTTAATCTGTATTTTCTTTTCAAACTCTGTTAAAACAACGGCCGGGATTATTCCTCTGATTCCTCCGCCGTCGATGGATAATACTTTTAGTTTTTTCATAATCCCTCCCTTTCTAAGAAAACATAAAAGCGACGATTCGAATCGTCGCTTTTATGTTTTCAAACTAGTTAAAACAAATTTCCATTATTCTTTTGAAGTCGGATTTATTACAAGTCGAGCGTTTGCCGAAAAAGACATCATATATTTCGACCTGACTTTTTCCGGGTTTGCAGTTTGTAATATTTACAAAGTGGCTTACTCCGTTGGAGTATTCAAACTTGCCGAGATAAAAGGTCTTATGAAAATCGGTAAAGTCATATTTTATGTCAAAATTGATTTTACAGTTAAGTAAAAACTCAACGACAGGATAAATCATAAAACTTTCCTGATTTTTCGGACAATCTTTTTGTGCTAATCCGAGATAGCCTTTGTTGAGTTTTAATAATGTGTTGAATAATCCCGGAGTTATCGGATTCTTTTGAGTTGCGATTGTCATATTTGCAAAACAAGTTACAAGACAACCGAGATCGCCGAGGCGGTCGATCGGTAGCGCCATTGAATCATTTTGCCAGCGTAAATCTTTTTGTATAAACAAGTCTAACATGATCCCTCCTTTTTTTGGTGTAGAGGAACAAGGGGTTGAAACCCCTTGTTATCTAAATCCACCCAAAAAC
>JAKQLT010000054.1 GCA_029567025.1 Candidatus Omnitrophota bacterium
TCTATTCATTTTTTAGAATCAACGACATCAAGACCAGATAATCAATCGCTTGTTTCTGGTTTTAGTTGTGTGCCTGATGTTGCTGGTTTAGATTTTTTAAATGGATTGGGAAATTTAAATTTCATACTCATATTGCATATTTTAGTTTTTAATTTTTTATTAAATGACTTATTCAAATCTTTCTATATTAATATTAGACACACTATTAATCGCTGGATATTTTTCATTCAAATTATTTTATTCCGAGAAATTGTTCTTTACGCAGACAAATTATCTCTTAAACATTTGGCCCTTTACCAGAGTACCAGGATAAACATTCTGTCATCAAAATATGATTTTCCTTTAAAATTCAATAAGAAAACTCCTATCTTTATTTTTATTTTTTGAATCAGCAACTATAATATCACAACCATGTTCATGAAGCCCTTTAGTTTTTATATTATCATCTTGCCCTTTTGTAGCAAGGAGTTTTAAAATACATTCTTCAATAAACTTTTCTGTAATTCTTTTCATTTATAAAACTTAATAATTAAGTTATACCGTAAGATTGTCTGCTATCAATTCGGCTTGTTTTAAAACATTTTCTGTTGCAATAAGTTGCTGATCTGGTGGATAGCCATAACGATTCAAAATTCTTTTTACATCATGGCGCAATCGCGCGCGGACGCTTTCTTTCAGTGTCCAATCTATCGTCGCGTTTCCTTTCACGCTTTTGAAAACCTCTATCGCAATTGCGGCTAATTGCTTGTCCCCCAAGACTTCTTTCGCACTATCGTTATTAGCAAGAGCGTCATAAAAAGCCAATTCGTCCTCGCGGAGATTCAATCTTTCGCCACGTTTGTCCGACTCGCGAATATCTTTTGCCAATTTGACTAACTCATCAATAACTTGGGCCGCAGTCAAAAGATTATTCTCGTACTTCTTTATTGTATTTTCCAACATTTCTGATAATTTTCGGCTTTGAATAAAATTCTTTCGCATCATCGTCTTAATTTCATCATTCAGCAATTTTTTTAATAACTCTAAAGCAAGATTTTTTCTTTCCATTCCCTGAATTTCGGTCAAAAATTCATCGGATAAAATTGAAATGTCCGGTTTTTTTATTCCCGCCGCATCAAAAACATCAATAATGCCCTCTGAAACTACGGCTTTATCAACAATCTGCTTGATAGCTGTTTCAATTTCAGCATCAGATTTACCCGATCCAATTGGCTCAAATTTTGCTAATCGTGCCTTTACCGCTTGGAAAAACCCAACTTTATCTTTTATCTCCATCGCTTTTAGATTGGGGACAGATAAAGCAAACGCTCGTGACAATAATGTAACCTGTTTTATATATCTATTTTTTCCATCTTCTAAACCAAGAATATATTCCTGTGCTTCAAGGATAATTGTAAGTTTTTTCCTCGTATCTGCCGAAAAATATTTTTTATAATCAAAGTCGTTGAACATCTGTTCAACAATTTCTAGTTTTTCAAGCATTGTCGCCACCGCTTCGTTCTGATCAAGTGTGGGAGCACCCTTGCCTCCACTTTGTGTATATGTCGCAAGTGCTGTTTTTAAATCTGAAGCAATACCAATATAATCAACAATTAGACCGCCTGGCTTATCCTTAAACACGCGATTTACGCGCGCAATAGCTTGCATGAGATTGTGTCCGCGCATCGGCTTATCAACATACATCGTATG
>JAKQLT010000055.1 GCA_029567025.1 Candidatus Omnitrophota bacterium
TTTTTACAGAATCCCTTCTTTTTATCTGTAGTAGAAGCTATGACATTGGTATCTACTAAAAGAATTAAAATTTAATTAATATCTTTTTTTCCATTTTCTGGCATAAGGCTAATATTAATATTTGATAGACTGCCATTTAAAATAGTAAATTGTTTCGTTTGTGTTATATAGGATGATTTGGAAACTTGAAAAATATATCTTCCACTAGCCAAAGTAGCAGGATATTTATACTCTCCTTGAGCGTTTGTGGTTCCTTGAATAATTAATTGTCCGCGTATGTTAAGGATTCTAACAGTTGCTTGGCTGACGGGTTCATTAAAAATGGCGTTACGGACAGCAACGCTATGATATTGTATCTCAACAAGATTAACAAAAGTATTTGGGTATTGCACCTGTGTGCTTTGTGTCACAAAGCCATCTTGGGAAACTTGAGCGAAATAAGTACCCATAGCATTTGAAAATTGGTATCGGCCATCAGCATTTGTTACACCTTCAGAAATAATCGTACCGGTAGCATTAGCTATTCTTACCAATGCATTAGGGATTGGGGTTGAATCCACAGCATGACGTACGTTAATGGTAAAAACAGCTCTTGTCCCTTCAGAAGATTTCGATTCTATTGCTACTGGTTCTTTGGCCAACGCCAGTCCTGAGAGGATGAAGGCAAAGGATAAGACTAAAGTCATTGTTTTAAAAAGTTTCTTCATTTTTTCTCCTTTCCTTAAAGAAAATTTTTTTATCATTCCTTAGTATTAAATATAACACGGGGGGATAAGAAAAGGGTATTAACGTGTTTTTCAGAAAACGCTTTCTTAGAGTTTAAATTAGAGTTTAAATACTTTATTGACTTTTTAGAATAAACCTATTATATTATAACCTTAATAAAAATTTTATTTGAGCTCGAAGTCTTTTATTTTTATAGAGTTATATAATATTTATATTAATTTATAGAAAGGATGCTTTATGGGCGAGTGGATTGGGATTGATAGGCGCGCACGACGTTGTTATGGATTTGATGAAGTTGCGCTTGTTCCGGGGATGCAGACAGTCAACCCGAATGAAGTTGATATTAGTTGGGAAATAGGAGGAATGAAATTAGATATTCCTATTATGGCCTCTGCGATGGATGGCGTTGTGGATGTTCATTTTGCTATCAAAATGGGAAAACTCGGAGGTATTGCAGTTTTAAATCTTGATGGTGTTCAGACGCGTTATGATGATCCGAGTGAAATTATAGCAGAAATCGCTAAAGCCACTCCCGAAAAAGCTACAGAACTTCTTCAGAAATTATATCAACCTTCCATTAAAGAAAAACTTATTATTAAAAGAATTCAACAAATTAAGAAAGCCAAAGTTCCGGCTTTTGTCAGTTGTATTCCTCAAAATGCGGAGAAATTCAGCAAAATTTCTCAAGATGCCGGAGCGGATTGTTTTATTATTCAATCGCAAGTTTCTTCAGCAAAACATATTTCAACAGAATATAAGGTTTGTGATTACGAAAAATTATGTAAAAGCTCGAAAATTCCTGTTGGGATTGGTAATGTGGTGACGTATAAAATGACATTAGCTTTATTAGAGCTTGGAGCTAAAGCGATATTCGTAGGTGTTGGTCCAGGTGCGGCGTGTACGACTCGTGGTGTTTTAGGAATAGGTGTTCCGCAAATTACAGCGACGGTTGATTCGGCGGCGGCGCGGGATCATTTTTATAAGAGGACAGGGCAGTATATTCCTATTATTACAGATGGCGGGATGCGGATTGGAGGAGAAATTTGTAAAGCCATTGCGGCAGGAAGCGATGCGGTGATGGTGGGTTCTGCGTTTGCTAAAGCGAAGGAAGCTCCAGGTCAAGGATTTCATTGGGGCATGGCGACATCGCATGCGAATTTACCACGAGGAACACGTATTAAGGTGGGAACCACAGGGACATTAGAACAGATTCTTTTAGGCCCTGCGACTGTTGATGATGGTTCTCAAAATCTTGTGGGGGCATTAAAGACATCCATGGGCGCGTTAGGCGCTTCTACGATTCGGGCCATGCATGATGTTGAGATTATTATTGCGCCATCTATTCAGATGGAAGGAAAAGTTTTTCAAGTTGGTCAGCGTGTTGGGATGGGAAAATAACAATAGTCTAAAAATTAAAATAAAAAAAAGCAGGTGTTTCATATGGCCAAAAAGGTAAAGAAAACAATGACAAAAAAAGTTAAGAAACAGAAAAAACAGGTAAAAAAGACTGTTAAAAAAACTGTTAAGAAAATTCGATTAAGATTAAAAAGACGTGTTAAAGTCAGCCCGAAAAAAAGGATGGGAAGTGTTCCTAAGTTAAGAAAAATGGCAGGTCAAATGCCGGTCGCGATTCGGGTTCGAAAGATTAAGACAAAAGATGTGATTCTTGTTTTGGATTTCGGTTCTCAATATACCCAGCTTATTGCTCGTCGGATTCGAGAAAATAAAGTTTTCAGTAGAATAGTCCCTTATAATATTTCCGTTGAAGAGATTGAAAAAATTAATCCTAAAGGATTGATTTTTTCTGGAGGGCCTTTAAGCGTTTATGATAAGAATGCCCCAGAACCACGCAAAGAACTTTTTAAGATGAATATTCCTATTTTAGGAATTTGTTATGGGATGCAAGTTATTACGCATTTATTGGGCGGGAAAGTGGACGTCAGCAAAGATCGTGAATTCGGTCGCGCGGAGTTATTCATTGACAGCAATAAAGACCTTTTCGCGAATTTATCCGCTAATTTGACGTGTTGGATGAGTCATAGCGATGAGATTAAGAAATTGCCGGCGGGATTTGTTAAAATTGCACATACATTAAACGCGGATATCGCGGCCTTTGCGAATTATTCCAAAAAGATTTATGGCGTGCAATTTCATCCTGAAGTTGTCCATACGCAACGCGGAACGCAGATTTTAACAAACTTTTTGTTTTCTATTTGCGGATGTTTACCTCGATGGACTATGGATAAATTTATTGAGGCCGCGGTTAACCAAATCAAAGAAAGCGTGGGCAATAAAAAAGTTGTTTTAGGATTAAGCGGCGGGGTAGATTCTTCGGTAACCGCGATGATTGTTCATAAAGCCATTGGCAATCGGCTTTTTAATATTTTTGTGGATAATGGGCTTTTGCGTAAGAATGAGGTTTTATCGGTTCAGAAAACTTTCAAAGATAATTTTAAAATGAATTTAACAACGGTCAATGCCGAGAGCAATTTTCTCAAACGTTTAAAAGGCGTGACTGATCCAGAAGAGAAACGCAAGATCATCGGCGATGAATTCGTGAAGGTTTTTTCCGAGAAATCTAAGAAGATTAAAGATGCGTCTTTTTTGGCTCAAGGCACGCTTTATCCTGATGTGATTGAGTCTGTTTCTCCAACGGGTGGTCCATCAGCGAAAATCAAGAGCCATCATAATGTCGGCGGATTACCTAAGAATCTTAAATTCGAGCTTGTGGAGCCTTTACGGGAATTATTTAAAGATGAAGTGCGAACTATCGGTAAAATTCTTGGGCTTCCTGAAGCGATTCTTAAACGTCAGCCTTTTCCTGGTCCAGGATTGGCGGTGCGTATTGTGGGAGAGGTCACGAAAGAACGTTTAGACATTTTACGCGAGGCCGATGAGCGCGTCGTTGATGAAATTAAAAAGGCCGGGCTTTATAATGATATTTGGCAGGCCTTTGCGATTTTACTTCCTGTTAAAAGCGTTGGGGTTATGGGCGATCAAAGGACCTATGAAAATGTTGTTGCGGTACGCTGTGTGACAAGTTCCGATGGCATGACTGCCGATTGGGTCCAATTGCCGTATGATATTTTAGGACGAATTTCCAACCGTATTATTAATGAAGTTCCCGGTGTTAATCGTGTTGTTTACGATATCAGCTCTAAACCTCCTGCCACGATTGAGTGGGAATAATTTTTAGTTTTTAGAAGTTAGCGGTTAGTGTTTTTAAAATGTCTAATCGCTAACGGCTAATTGCTCACGCTAAATTATGTCTGAATTCATTCATCTTCATGTTCATACGCAATACAGTCTTTTGGATGGTGCTTGCCGAATAAAATCCCTTATAGAAAAATGTAAAGAATATCAAATGTCTGCGGTAGCTATGACGGATCATGGCAATGTTTTTGGCGCAATTGATTTTTATCAAAATGCCGTTGCCGCGAATATTAAACCTATTATTGGTTGTGAATCGTATGTGACTAAAACAGGTTCACGGTTAGATCGTTCTATCCAGCAAAAAGGAAATATTTCTCATTTAGTATTATTAGTAAAGAATCAAATCGGGTATCAAAATTTAATCAAACTTGTTTCCTCGTCTTATTTAGAAGGTTTTTATTATCATCCGCGTCTTGATAAAGAGCTTTTGGCCAAACATGCTGAAGGATTAATAGGATTATCGGCGTGTTTGAAAGGAGAGATTGCGCAACATATTTTAGATGGGAATTTTCATACGGCATTAAAAACAGCTGATGATTACAGTCAGATTTTTGGTAAAGGGAATTTTTTCCTTGAGGTTATGGACCAGGGGATTATAGAACAAAAAGCCGTTAATGAATCTTTAAAAAAGATTTCTGAAACATTAGGTCTTCCTTTGGTGGCAACTAACGATGTTCATTATTTAGAACGGACGCAGGCGCGCGCGCAAGAAGCGCTGATGTGTATTCAAACACAAATGACTTTGGATGATCCGAAACATATGCGTTTAGCCACAGATGAATTTTATTTTAAAACAGACGAAGAAATGAAACGCCTTTTTTCTTGGGCGCCGGAAGCTGTAAGTAATACGCTTATGATTGCTGAAAAATGCGAGTTAAAATTCGACTTTGATGTGATACACCTTCCGAAATTTGATCCGCCAGAAGGAAAAACAAAAGAAGAATACCTTAAAGAATTATGCGAATTGGGATTAAAGAAACGTTATGCGGATATTACGAAAGAAATTCGTTCCCGTTTAGAATTTGAGTTGAAAACGATTCAGAAAATGAATTTTGTCGGGTATTTTTTGATTGTCTGGGATTTTATCAATTTTGCGAAAAGTCAAGGAATTCCTGTCGGTCCAGGAAGAGGTTCTGCCGCGGGAAGCATTGTCAGTTATTTACTTGGCATTACAGATTTAGATCCATTGAAATATGGTTTATTGTTCGAGCGATTTTTAAATCCCGATCGCGCGGGTATGCCCGATATTGATATTGATTTTTGTTATGAACGACGAGGCGAAGTGATTGAATATGTCACAAAAAAATATGGATCAGATAAAGTCGCGCAGATTATTACCTTTGGGACCATGCAAGCTAAAGCCGCGATTCGTGATGTCGGGCGGGTGATGGGAGTGGCTTACGGCGATGTGGATAGAATTGCCAAATTGGTTCCTAATGAACTTAACATAAAAATAGAGGATGCTCTTATCAAAGAGCCGCAACTGAAGAAATTATATGAGGAAGATAATACGGCCAAAGATATTATTGATACCGCAAAGGTTTTGGAAGGATTAAACCGCCATGCCTCTATTCATGCGGCCGGCGTTGTGATTGCTGATAAGCCGTTAGCAGAATATGTGCCTCTTTTTAAGACAAGCGATGATCAGATTACAACAGGTTTTTCTATGAATGATATCGCGAAGATTGGTTTACTTAAAATGGATTTCTTGGGCTTACGCACTTTAACTGTTATTAATGAAAGCGTGCAATTGATTAAGGAAATCCACGGGGTTGATATTGATGTTACGCAAATTCCTTTGGATGATAAAAAGACTTTCGAGCTTTTAAGCCATGCGAACACTTTTGGCGTGTTTCAGTTGGAAAGTTCGGGTATGCGGGACCTTTTAAAAAAGATAAAATCGTCGGAATTCGAGGATATTATTTCTGTTCTTGCTTTATATCGTCCGGGCCCGATGGGAAGCGGCATGTTGGAAGATTTTATTAAACGTAAACGCGGCGAGGTGCAGGTCAAATACGATCATCCGAAATTGGAACCTATTTTAAAAGAAACTTACGGTATTATTGTTTATCAAGAGCAGGTTATGAAAATCCCCGTCGCGCTCGCGGGTTTTTCTTTAACACAGGCCGATCATTTACGTCGAGCTATGAGTAAGAAAATCGCTTCTGTGATGGAAAAAATGCGGGCGGATTTCGTTAAAGGATGCCAAAAATACAGCCAAATGACAGAAATGGCCGCAAATAAAATATTTGACCTTATCGATTATTTCTCGGGTTATGGTTTTAATCGCAGTCATTCGGCCGCCTATGCGATTATTAGTTTTCAAACAGCTTATTTAAAAGCGAATTATCCGGTTGAATTTATGTGCGCGCTACTTAACAGTGAGAGAAATAATACGGATAAGATTGTCGAATATGTTAAAGAATCTGAAAATATGGGGATAAAAATTTTGCCACCGGATGTGAATGAAAGTTTTAAGAAATTTACTGTCATAGATTCTAAGACAATCCGTTTTGGGCTTTTAGCGGTTAAAAATATTGGAGAATCAGCGATTGATTCGATGATTGAACGCCGGGAAATGAGCGGCCCTTATAAAACGATTTATGATATTTGTGAACGCGTTGATTTAAGGATTGTGAATAAAAAAGTTCTGGAAAGTTTAATCAAATGCGGTGCTTTAGACGGTTTTGGCGTTTATCGATCGCAGATGATGGCAGTTGTGGAAAAGGCTTTGGATGCAGGTTCTAAAATACAAAAAGAGCGTTTATCCGGCCAAGTGTCTTTTTTTGATATGTTTTCTGATGCGGAGAAAAAAAATCCGAGTTTTAGTCAGCGTTATGATGATTTGCCGGATATTAAAGAATGGCAGAAAAATCAGCTTTTAGCTTTTGAAAAAGATATGTTGGGTTTTTATGTGAGCGGCCACCCTTTAGCGCATTATTTGGCCGAAATAAAAGAGTTTACGCAGCAAACGACAGCATCTTTAAAACAGGCTTTTGATGGTGAAGAAGTAAAATTAGTTGGATTGATTGAAAGTGTTAAATTGACGAATACGCGAAAAACGAATGAACGTATGGCGATTGTGAAATTAACGGATATGGAAGGAGACGTAGAAGTCATTATTTTTCCTTCTGTTTATGAAAAATTCGCGTTGTTATTAAAAGAAGGAGATGTTGTTTTTTTAATTGGTCGCGTGACATTAAAAGATGAACAAACAAAGATTGTCGGCAATGAAATAAAACAAGTGCGAGATATTTATTCTTCCATAAAATCTATTAATTTGGATCTTTCAAGTCATTCTCAGCCGCCTTTAGAAGACTTAAAGAAAAAACTTTCTAAATATCCAGGTAAAATTCCAGTTTATTTAAAGATGAATACGAAAAATAATAAAAGTGTCGAAATCCTTGTGGGAGAAGAGCTTTTTGTCTCGCCTAATGAAAATCTGATGAATGAAGTAAAAGAAATCATCGGCAAAGAACATTTGACAGTGGAATTATAGTTGATAAAAAGGTTGTTAAATTTTTTATTTTTTCTATTGGGATTTAATCGCTTGACACTGTAAATGCCTGCTGTTACTATACTTACCGTTAAGGAGGTGAAATAAATGACGAAAAAGGATATTGTTTTAAAGATTACGGATCAAACAGGCATTAAACAAGTTGATGTCAAGAAAATTGTCCAAAAGACGTTTGATGTTATCGTCGATAGTTTAATGAAGAATGAAACCGTTGAATTAAGAAATTTTGGCGTTTTTAAGATAAAAGAACGACGAGCTCGTTTCGGCCGAAATCCTAGGACAGGCGAAAGCGTTCCAGTCCCGCCAAGAAAAGTTGTTGTTTTCAAGCCTGGTTTAGAAATGAAGTATAAAATTAAATAATTAATAAGAAATGTAAAGGGTATTTGGCATCTTAGAATACTCTTATTTTTTTAAGTTTATTAATTTATATTAAGATTTATATATTTAAGTTGAAAAAAACGTTAAAAAGATTTTATGACCAATAAATATTCCCTTCCTCGAGGTACCGCTGATATTCTTCCTATAGAGAGTCCGTTATGGCAGGAAATTGAGTCCAAAGCCCGCCAAATATGTCATCTTTATAATTTCAAAGAAATTCGCACGCCCATTTTTGAAGAAACCGCGCTTTTTAAGCGTTCTTTAGGCCAAACAAGCGATGTGGTTAATAAACAACTGTTAGAATTAGCTTCTCAGAGAATAACCGCAGATGATCCTATTGAATTAGCTGGATTAGCTTTAAGGCCTGAAGGAACAGCTTCTGTTGTTCGTTCATATATTGAAAATAATATTGACCGCCAAGAAATGATTTCAAAATTTTATTATATTGGTCCGATGTTTCGTGGCGAGCGTCCGCAAAAGGGAAGATTGCGGCAATTTCATCAAATTGGAGCTGAGACAATAGGTCCTGGAGCGACACAACCCTATTTGGATGTTGAAACAATTGCTCTGGCGATTAATTTGTTGAAATCTTTTGGTCTGAAAGATTTTAAATTAAAAATAAATACTTTAGGAAATTTAGAAGATAAGGAAAATTTTTCTAAAATTTTGCGCGAGAAATTAAAATCTTATTTGATCGATTTATCGGAATATTCAAAATCAAGATACGAAAGAAATGTGTTTAGGATTTTAGATAGTAAAGAAGAGTCTGATAAAGAAATAATTAAGAAAATAAAATTAGATTATTCCTTTTTATCTTCCGAAAGCCAGCGGAAATATGATATTGTAAAGTCAGCTCTAAAGGATATTGGGATAAAATTTGAAGAAGATATTTGTTTAGTGAGAGGCCTTGATTATTACAATTATACTGTTTTTGAAATAACAGATGATTCTTTGGGAAGCCAGAATGCTTTAGGTGCAGGTGGGCGTTATAATAATCTTGTTGGTTCACTTGGAGGAGAAAGCCGAATCGATATAGGAGGCGTTGGTTTTTCTTTAGGAATAGAAAGAATATTGTTGGCCTTACAAGCTAACAGTGAAAATTATAGACCAAAGTTAGATGTTTATTTGGCGCCATTAGATGATAAATCTTATAAAGAGGCATTTCAAGTTCTGAATAGTTTGCGTAAAAAAGGAATCTCTTGTGAAATGAATTATTTGCAGCAATCTTTAAAAAATCAAATGAGGGCCGCAGATAAAAGCGGAGCGTTAGGGGCTATTATTTTTGGAGAAGAAGAGTTAAAAACCAGACAAGTTGTTTTAAAAATAATGAGAAATGAAGAAATAAAAAGTGAGCCAGAAATAATTCAAGTTTTAGCTGATTTGAATTTTCAATGTAGAAAGGATAAATAGTAATGCTTCGGACACATACTTGTGGAGAATTAAGAAAAGAACATGGGGAAAAAGAAGTCATTTTGTGCGGTTGGGTTGCGGCTCGACGAGATCACGGAAAACTCATTTTTATTGATATCCGCGATCGTTATGGTATTACGCAAGTTGTTTTTATTCCGTCAGTAAGCAAAGAAGCACATGAAGTGGCTCAAAAGCTTGGCCCGGAATTTGTTATTAAAGTGACTGGAAAAGTTTCTGTGCGTCCGGCGAAAATGGTTAATGCGGAAATGCCAACCGGAGAAGTTGAATTATGCGCCACGCAGTTAGAAATTTTAAATACGAGTTTGGTCCCTGTCTTTGAAATTGATGATAAAGTCGATGTTTCCGAAGAGTTGCGTTTAACGTATCGTTATTTGGATTTACGCCGCAGTAAAGTCCGTCAAGCGTTGGAAGTCCGTCATAAATTGTGCGCGATTATTCGTGAGCTTTTAAATAAAGAGAATTTTATTGAAGTGGAGACACCGGTTTTGACAAAGTCAACGCCTGAAGGCGCGCGGGATTTTTTAGTTCCGTCGCGTTTGAATTTAGGTTCATTTTATGCGCTTCCGCAATCACCACAATTATTTAAACAAATTTTAATGGTTTCGGGGTTTGACCGTTATTATCAAATTGTTAAATGTTTCCGTGATGAAGATTTGCGTGCGGATCGTCAGCCGGAATTTACTCAGCTGGATATGGAGATGTCTTTTATAACAGAAGAAGATATTTTTTCTTTGACAGAGAAATTATTTCAGAAAATTTTCAAGGAAATTAAAGGTGTTGATATCCCGATTCCTTTTAGGCGTATGACGCATCAGGAAGCGATGACAAAATATAACAGTGATAAACCGGATTTGCGTCAAAAGGAAGATGAATTTGCCTTTGCGTGGATTATTGATTTCCCGATGTTTAAATTTAATAAAGAAGAAAATCGTTGGGAAAGCGAGCATCATCCGTTTACGTCTGTTAAGGAAGAAGACGCACGTTATTTGGAAACAGGAGAATATGAGAAAATCCGCGCGCGTTCGTATGATTTGGTTTTAAACGGCAGTGAACTTGGCAGTGGTTCTATTCGTATTCATCGTAAAGAAATGCAACGAAAAGTTTTTGATATTATTGGGCTTGATCAAGGTCAAATTGAAAAACGTTTCGGATTTCTTCTTAAAGCTTTTGAATATGGTGCGCCGCCTCACGCGGGCGTAGCTTATGGGATTGATCGATTGGTTTCTATTTTAACCGGTCAAGATTCGATTCGAGATACGATTGCTTTTCCTAAAACGCAAAAAGGCACGTGCATGATGTCTGATGCTCCGTCGGAAGTAGACGCGAAACAAGTGCAAGATTTGGGACTAATGTTATATAAAAAAGGAGGCAAAAATGCCTAAGGTATTTAAAAATATTTTAGGAATTATTTTTTTGGGCTTTTTTGTTGTCGGTTGCGGAGTAACAAAAGGAGTTAAAGTTCAAACCTATTTTGAAGATAAACCGCGTGTTGATCAGGATTTACCTTATGGCAATCAAGGATTTTTGGGTGGTTCTGGTAAAAATACAGCTTTGCCTGAACGAAAGCTTACGCGTAAGGTTTTTGTTGTTGAAGTTTCAAAAGAAGCGTTGGCTACAGAAGAAGTTAGTAAAAAAACATGTTCAGAATGTTCTTCTGTCAAGGCATCTTCTCAAGAGTCTGATAAGAAAGCAGTTTCTACGATAACAACAGTTGAACCAAATGTTCCTGTGGTGAATATTGCTAAAACTGAAGAAGAGATGTTAAAACCTTCTTACGTGGAATATGTGGTTGACAAAGATGATACGTTGCAGAAAATCGCGAAAAAATTTTATGACAATTATAACAAATGGACAAAAATTTATGAGGCCAATAAAAGTCTCATTAAAAATCCGGATCGTATCCAGCCCGGCATCACTTTAAGAATTCCTATGGAGTAAATTTTATTTTATGGAACGTATTATCACTTTTAGCGGTAATCAGGACTTACAGACCTTTTTCGGAAAATATGACGAGAATTTGCGCCTGATTGAAAAGGAATTGAATATTAAGATTGTTCGTAATAATAGCGGATTGAAATGTTTAGGTGATCGGCAGAATGTAGATAAGGCGTGTGAGCTCTTTGATTATTTGCAGGGATTAACGGCTAATGGGCTTGGTATTAAATCGCGTGATATTGTTTATGCTTTAAAATTGGCGCATCCAGAAGAAGGCGTTGATTTTAAAAGATTAGCCAAAGACAGAATTGATGTTTCTGTTAAAGGCGGCTTGATTACGCCAAAGACAAAAGGCCAGATTGAATATATTGATGCGATAAAAAAACATGATATTGTTTTTGGTATTGGCCCTGCTGGTACCGGAAAAACATATTTGGCGGTGGCTATGGCGGTTAATGCGATGAAAAAAGGATTGGTGAGAAGAATTATTTTAACGCGTCCTGCGATTGAGGCAGGCGAAAATTTAGGATTTCTTCCGGGGGACATGGTGGAAAAAGTTTCTCCGTATGTGCGGCCGCTTTATGATGCTCTTTATGATATGATTGAAGCAGATAAAGTGGAATCCTATACTGAACAAGGCGTGATTGAAGTGGCGCCACTTGCATTTATGCGCGGCAGGACATTAAATGATGCGTTTGTTATTTTGGATGAGGCTCAAAACAGCACGCCGTTTCAGATGAAAATGTTTTTAACGCGATTAGGCTTTGATTCTAAAACGGTTATTACGGGAGATTTAACGCAGAGCGACTTGCCTAAAGGCACAATGAATGGATTAAGTCACGCGCAGGATGTGTTAAAAAATATTGAAGGTATTAAATTTATGTATTTAACGGGCGCGGATGTGGTTCGTCATGATCTGGTGCAAAAAATCATAGAGGCTTATGGACATGAAGATAAAAACAACGGATAACACAAGAAATATTTTTATTATTATTTTGTCTTTTTTTATTATTTTGGCTATTGGCCTTTTTTGTTATGTTTCAGGATATTCTTTGATTATTCCTTTATTGCTTCTTTTAGTTGGCATTCATTTGCATTTTTTTGAAAAAGCGCATGTGAAGATATTTTTGCATTTGGGGCTTTTATTGGCCTTATTGCTTTTTATCACAGATCTTGCTCAAAGGTATTTTACAAGTTCTCCTTATTATATCCCCGTTGCGGCTTTTGTGATGTTAACCATGCTTTTATATAAAGATGTGCAATTGTCTTTTATTATGGGATTTGTCTGTAGCGTTGTGGTGACTCTCGTCTTAGGCGGGGATTTAAGCATGATGTTTATTTTCTTTATAGGAAGCGTGATAGGCGCTTATGTTGTGCGTGAGGCCAGGACACGAGGGAAGCTTATTAGCGCCGGATTTGTAGTAAGCGCAGTGAATATTTTAACCTTAACTTTATTA
>JAKQLT010000067.1 GCA_029567025.1 Candidatus Omnitrophota bacterium
TGTGTCCTCGGGCTGTATCCGCGAAGAGCAAGGTCTCTCCTGTAGTTTTGTAACTCCTGTTCTAACATGACTGGGTCCTCCGTTAAATTTGATTAACGAAGGCTTATCATTAATTGCAGGAAAAGTGAAGTCTTTCAAATGTCTGAAAAAGTCACCGCCTTCAGGCGGTTTTGTTCAACGTTTTGCTTATGCGACGTTTGTGACTAAAAGCAAAACATCTATGTTAATAAAAAGTATTGTAAACAATTATATTTATGTCCCAATAAGTTCGCAAATGTGCCGTCAGGCCAAGCGAGTCTTTTTGCGAGCGCAGCGCATAAGCGTTGTTATATGAAGAGCCCACCCCCGCTTTTATGCTTTTAAAATTATTATTTCTTCATTTTTTTTCTTTTTATCTAATGGAAATGCTTTTATTTCAATACCAAGTCCAAGATTATGAAGATATTCAATTAATGTTGAAATTTTCATATCTTTTCTCGTTTCAAATTTTGAAACACTTGATTGAGAAAAAGATTTTATATCTTCTTGTCTTATTCCTCTTTTTTCTCTAATTTCAGAAAGACGAATCTGTAATATTTCTTTTTCGGCTTCTTTGTATGCTTTTTTAATTCTCTTTTCTGGCAATGTAGAAGCTAATTCATCAATGAAATCATTTTTCTTTTTTATTGTTCTCATTTGTTTTCCTCCTGGATTTTATGTGGTTGTCATAAAGATCATCTGCGACTGGAATCATTTTCTCATAAAATCTTTTATCACCGCGTTTATCTCCTCCAATCAGGAGAATTGCTTTTCGATCTAAATCAAATACAAAGAATATCCGAAACAACCTCATTTTGTTTTGAGTCCGTAATTCTTTCATGTTTTTATGTCGGCTTTGTTTTATGGTGTCAACATATGGTCTTCCAAGATTCGGTCCAATTTCTTTTAAAATAATAAGATTTTTCAATATAGCTTCACGAGCATCATCATCAAGAGAAGTTATCCATTCGGCTAATTGATCTGTTCTTTCTATTTCCCACATGTTTACAATGTAACGTGTATTTGTTATGACGTCAAGTGAATATTACTTTTAGTGCATATTATTTTAACTGTTAAAGTGTTATGAAATCCCAAAAATTTAGTAGCACGACGGGGGTGGGCTTTTCATATAACGGACAAGCTTACCCGACGTTTGCAAATGATTAGAAATTAATTTTCTATAGAATCAATTTTTAAAGGCAAGGAATTTTTCATGCCTTAAGCTGCAAATGTGGTGAAACCCAAGCGAGTCTTTTCGCGAGCGCCGCGG
>JAKQLT010000070.1 GCA_029567025.1 Candidatus Omnitrophota bacterium
ATTTTTGCTCGGTTATCGCAAGCAGGTATTAAGACTTTGGTGTGTATGCATCTTTCTGAAGAACATTTTAAGAAGGTTCAAACGGAATATTTAAATGTGATTATTGCGGGTCATATCGCGAGTGATAATTTAGGCCTTAACTTATTGTTAGATAAAATTGAGAAAAAAAATAAATTAGATATTATTGCTTGTTCTGGCTTTAGGAGATTCAAACATTTATGGGCATGATTCCTGATGACATTATTTATCAAGTGATTGATCGGTCGGATATCGTCGAGGTTATTTCAGCGTATATTCCGTTAAAAAGAGCTGGGCGTAGTTTTAAGGCCTGCTGTCCTTTTCATCATGAAAAAACGCCGTCTTTTATGGTCAATCCTGATAAACAGATTTTTCATTGTTTTGGGTGCAGCGTCGGAGGTAATGTGGTTAATTTTGTTATGAAACAGGAACATCTTAGCTTTCCAGAAGCTGTTCGTTTATTAGCCAAACGCGCGAATGTGGACATTCCTGAACAACAAGAATCTCAAGGTCAAGATCATCAATTGCGTCAAAAGATTTTTGAAGTTAATGCGGCCGCTGTCGAATATTATCATCATCATTTGCTTTTTGACAAATCTGTCGAAGTGAAGAATGTCAGGGATTATTTAAAAAATCGCGGTATTGATTTGGACGCTGTGAAAAAATTTCAATTAGGGGTTTCTTTGGATCAATGGGATGGGCTCCTTGCTTATTTAAAAAATAAAGGGTATACTTTGGCTCTTATGGAAAAAGCCGGATTGATTATCGCTAAGGATGATCGTCAGGGCTATTATGATCGTTTTCGCGATCGCGTGATGTTTCCGATCTTTGATACCATGGGGCATTGCCGGGCTTTTGGCGCGCGGACTTTAAAAGAAGAAAAGAACGCGAAATATATTAATTCGCCTGAAACTTTTGTTTATACCAAGGGCCATCATTTATACGGATTTCATTTGGCCAAACCATCGATCGCTGAAAAAGATTTCGTTATTATTACGGAAGGATATTTAGATTGTCTTATTCCATATCAGCATGGGGTTACTAATGTGGTGGCGTGTTTAGGAACGGCTTTAACGGTTGATCAAATTCGTTTGATTCGACGCTATACAAAAAATGTTGTGATGCTTTTTGATAAAGATAAGGCGGGAGAATCCGCGATGTTACGTAGTTTAGATGTGTTGATTGAAGAAGGTATGCAAGTCAAGATTGCGAGTTTGACAGACGGAGATGACCCGGATTCTTTTATTCGTAAATACGGTGTTAAACAGTTTGAAGGTTATATTGAGAATGCTAAACCACTTTTTGATTATAAATTACAAGAATTGATTCAACGTTTTGATGTTAAGACGATCGAGGGAAAATCACGTATCGCAGATGAAATGCTTTTTTCTATCGTCAAAATAGATAATGCGGTGATGCGTAGCGGATATGTGGAACGATTAAGCCGTCAATTAGGATTAAATCAGCAGGCTCTTTTATCTGAATTGTACAAAAAAGAACAATCGCGATCATCGGTTAAGGGGAAAGAAAGAATTTTAGATGTGAAGGATAAAACGCCAGAAATCCTTCCTTCACGGTCGGTAGAGACAAATATTTTGAAAATTCTTTTAGAGCATCAACAATATATTCCTCAATTTCAGAAAGATGTTCCTTTGGATGATTTAAAAGATCAAGAGATTCGAGATGTGATTTCGAAAATTTATGATGTCTATACTAAAGAAAAAATAATTAATGTGCCGCGATTTGTTCATACATTGCCAGAAAAAAGATCGCAAGAACTTGTTTGTGAATTGATGCAAGAAGGACAAATCATTTCAGGTGATAATGAAAAAGTTTATCAGGATTGCGTGAAGCGTATTAAAAACGATAAGATTCGATTAAAAAGGAAAGAATTGGTTGAAAAAATTCGTGAGTCTGAACGTAAAGGGGATCAGCACGCGTTAGAGCAACTCAAAGAAGAATTTAATACATTAATTAAACAATAAAACGGGAGCCCGCATGAAACAAGAGAACAAAAAAAGCGAGTTAAAACAGGACATCGAGAAGCTGTTGGCTTTGGGGAAGAAAAAAGGTTTCTTGACGTATGATGAGGTTAATGAGGCCTTATCAGAATCTGTGGAATCCTCGGAAGAGATCGATAAAGTCTTTGATATCCTTGATGGAAAAGATATCAAGGTTATTGAATCAGAAGAGGATAATGATGCTTCTGTCCCTGCGATGGAAGAAGAGGGCGCAACAGAAATTCCTGTTGTCGAAGAAGAATCGCGGGAGCAAGAGATCAGGCGTTTGCGCGAAGAGAGCAAAGAAGATGATGTTTATTCCGATAAATTTATTCCGCTTGACGATCCCGTAAAGATGTATTTAAAGCAAATGGGGTCGATTCCATTATTATCGAGAGAAAATGAAATCAGTTTAGCAAAACGTATTGAAGAGGCGGAAATCAAATTTGCTGAGGCGTTATATAAAACAGCTTATGCGCGTAAAGAGGCCTTAGCCATGATTAATCGCGTTCTGAATGAAGAAGTGAACGTTGAAGATGTCATCAAAGATGAATTGGAAAGACGGTCAAAACTTTTAAGGGATCTTAAAAAGATCAAGGCCGCAGTTTTAAAGACTCGTGTTGGGACTGAAAAAGCCGCTCAATTATTGGCGAGATTCAAATTAACAGCTTCTTTTAATGAAGATATTGTTGAAAGTTTGATGGAAAAAATGTCTCGGGCTGAAAAAATCGACCGTTTATTAAAAACGAAAAAGAAAAATGAAAATACGAATGTTTTAAGAGTCGAGCGATTGAAATTGTCCAAAGAAATGGGACAGCCGATGAAAGTATTAAAAGAGCAAATTCGTATTATTCGGATGCGTCAGAGCAAGTTTAATAAAGCAAAAAAGCTTTTGGTCGAAGCGAATTTAAGGCTTGTTGTTAGTATCGCGAAAAAATATATTAATCGCGGATTGTCTTTTTTGGATCTTATTCAAGAAGGCAATATGGGGCTTATTCGTGCGGTTGAAAAATTTGAATATACTCGTGGATATAAATTTTCCACGTATGCGACTTGGTGGATTCGTCAGGCCATTACCCGTTCTATCGCGGATCAAGCCCGCACGATTCGTATTCCTGTTCATATGACGGAAACGATTAATAAGATTATTCGCGTGTCTCGCCTTTTTGTTCAAGAATATGGGCGAGAACCGAATCCACAAGAAATCGCGCAACAGATGCGCATTCCTATTTCTAAGGTCAAAGAGATCTTAAAAATTTCCCAAGTGCCGATTTCTCTTCAGACTCCGATTGGCGATGAAGGCGATACGCATTTTGGTGATTTTATTGAAGATAAAAAAGCTGTTTCGCCGGCTAATGCGACTTTACAATCCATGCTTAAGGATGAAATCGGAAGTATTTTAAATACCCTTGAAGATCGCGAGCGAAGAATTTTAGAGTTGCGGTTTGGAATTCATGATGGCACAACGCGGACGTTGGAAGAAGTCGGCACAGAGTTTAATGTCACCCGTGAGCGTGTGCGTCAAATTGAATCTAAGGCGCTTCGAAAACTTCGCCATCCTACACGATCGAGGCGCGTTAAGCAGTTTTTAGATATGGCGTTACGTGATGATGAAATGCTTTAATGTTTTATTAAAATTTATTAAGATTAAAAGCCTGCTTGTGAACTTTCAAGTAGGCTTTTTAATTAATATTATTATTTAATAATATTTATTAATTTTAGATAGGGAAATCTGTTGAAATCTCTAATCTCTTGTGTTATGCTGAAGTTCAAATTTTAGGGAAAAATTGTGTTTTTTTGAAATATTTTTGTTCTTTTGTAAATGGTTTTTATTTTGCGGGCCCATAGCTCAGTCGGTTAGAGCAGGTGACTCATAATCACTTGGTCCGGGGTTCGAGTCCCTGTGGGCCCATAAGAAAATAAAGATCAATTTTTTGGGCGCATAGCTCAGCTGGTTAGAGCGCTGCCCTCACATGGCAGAGGTCGAAGGTTCGAGTCCTTCTGTACCCACCATTTTTATCCGCCTCCGCAGAACACCACGGCTTTTAGCCGTGGAAGAATACGGACTGAAAGCCGCGGTGCTCCGGCGGATCCCGCCTCAAGACATTG
>JAKQLT010000084.1 GCA_029567025.1 Candidatus Omnitrophota bacterium
ATAAATTTGTCTATATTGAGGTTGAAGACTCTGGGAAAGGAATTCCAGAAGATATTAGGACTAAAATTTTTGATCCGTTTTTTACGACAAAGCCAGTAGGAAAAGGTGTCGGGTTGGGATTAAGCATTAGTTATGATATTGTTAAGAAACATGGAGGAGAAATCTTTTTGGAAAGCCAGGTCGGGAAGGGAAGCAAATTTATCGTCTCTTTGCCGGTAGCGTAGAAGAGGCATTTAAAAAAAAGAAAGAGGTTTTTGTGGGAGAAGAACAAAAAAATATTATTGTTTTTTTAGATGATGAAGAAAATGTTTTAAATTCCTTAAAACGTTTTTTGCGAACAGAGCCGTATGATGTTTATGGAACGTCTTCTTGCGAAGATGCGTGGGACTTTATTGCTCAAAATCCTGTTAAGATTGTTGTCTCAGATTATAAAATGCCGGATATGACAGGCATTGATTTTTTAGCTGAAGTTAAGAAAAAGTTCCCGCGTATTATTAGAGTTTTATTTACAGGATATGAAGAAGCCTCATTTAATCAAAATGCTTTATTAAGGGCCCAAATTGATTATTTTATTGATAAACCGTGGGATGAAGATGATTTGAAAAATACCATCCGTAAAGGTTTTGAAGAATTCGATAAGAAGAATTCCTTGCCATAGCTATTTTTTTATTAATATCAATATATATAATTTTTAGATTAACGATAGCGCTTGACAAACCCCTCTTTTTTATTAAAATTTAATCCTGCATAGAAAATTTTAATAGTTTTTTTGTTAATGCGGAGTTTTTTTATTCTTAAAGGATTAAGAATGAATATTAGAGAAATATTAAGAAAAACAGTATTAGCGTATGGGGAAAAATCCGGCTTTATTTTTAAAGGGAAAGAGGTTTCCTTTAGAACTATTGAAGAAAAAACGATCAAATTAGCTAATATTTTGAAGACTTTGGGCGTCCAAAAGGCCGATAAAATCGCTATATTTTTGCCTAATTGTCCTGAATATGCATATAGTTATTTAGCGTGTTTTTGTTTAGGGGCGGTTGGCGTGCCATTAGATTTTATGTTAAAAAATGATGAGCTTATTTCTTGCCTGGAACATTCTGAATCAAAAGTCCTCGTGGCGGTTGAAAAAAATGATGTGGATTTTAATCAGATAAAAAATAAGGTGCCAACGCTTAAGAGAATTCTTTTTTTAAACGAAGAATTTTTCGGTTTAATGGATAAGGCGTCGATTGATTTTCCCGATGTTGCAATAAAAGATTCTGACCCGGCTCTTATTATGTATACATCGGGAACAACAGGGCGTCCCAAAGGGATTCTTTTGAATTATAAACATTTACAAGGTTCGCCGGATGCCATGAAATATTTTGTGGATTTGACGGATAAAGATATTAAAATCGCGGCGATTCCTTTTAGCCATATTGGCGGATTTATTTATATCCAGAATTGTATTATTTACGGTATTACGCTTGTCATTATGGAGCGATTTAATCCATTTGAATTTTTAGAAAATATCGCGAAATATAAAATCACTTGTTTTCATATTGTGCCAGCGATGTATGCGGCGATTCTTTCGGTAAAACATATTGAGAAATTTGATTTATCATCGTTACGTTGGGTTGTGGTATTTGGGGCGCCGAGCTCGCCGGAGATGTTAAAAAAGTTCCATCAATATTGCCCTAATGCAAAATTTTTAAATGGCTGGGGCATGACAGAAACCTGCCCTCCGAATACGGTCACTCCTTTAGGAAGCGATAATATCGCAAGCGTAGGAAAACCTTCGCCGAACTGTAAAATTAGGATTTTAGATGAACAAAATAAAGAAGTCGCTATGGGAGAAGTAGGGGAGATTGTTATCAGCGGTTGGATTGTGATGGACGGATATTATAAAGACGAAGAAGAAACTCGAAAAGTCAAAAGAAACGGCGCCCTTTATACCGGAGATTTGGGAAGGTTTGACGCGCAAGGTTTTTTATATATCGTCGGGCGTAAAAAGGAAATGATTAAAGTTGCAGGACAGATTGTTTATGCGCCGGAAGTAGAGGCCGCTTTGTGTAAGAATGAAAATGTTTTAGAGTCCGCGGTTATTGGCAAGGAAGATAAACTGCGAGGAGAAATCGTTAAAGCTTTTGTGGTTTTGAAACAGGATGCGAAAATAACGTCGGAAGATTTGCGGTATTTTGCCAAAGAACATTTAGCGCATTTTAAAGTTCCGCAGGCCATTGAAATTTTGGAGGTGTTGCCTAAAAATAGAACGGGAAAAATTGATAAAGAGCTTTTGAAATCAATGGATTAACGAAAGGAAAACATATGTCTCAAATGCGTAAAGAAGTGCATATGACAGGAAAAGATTTGATGGGGATGGTCCAGCTTCGTCCGCAGGATGTGGGCAAATATGCCATTGTCCCCGGGCCTAAAGAACGGATGGAAGCTATTTTAAAAAATTTAAAAGATCCGATTAAGAATTTTTCTTTTATGGAATATACGATGTATACCGGAAGTTATGAAAATACAAAAGTCACCACAATTAACGGCGGACGATTTGCCGCTGATACATCAATTACGACGGAAATTTTATGTAATGCCGAAGTAAAATATATGATTCGCGCGGGAAGCTGCGGCGCGCTTCGGGAGGATATGAAAGTCGGAGATTTGATTGTTGTGGATACGGCTATTAAAGGTGAAGGTGTCACGCAATATTATGTGGATAAAAATTTTATTCCTGCGGCGGATAGGAATCTCACCCGTGATATCGTGAGTGTGGCTAAAACATGCGCACCTGCAAGTCAAGTATATACAGGAGCGTGTTGGACAACGGATTCTATTTTACGTGAGACTCGTGAGCATGTGGGAAACGCGATTAAACAAGGCGCGATCGCGGTAGACATGGTGTCCGCGGCATTTTTAACAATTTGCCAATTATACAAAATTCCTGCGGCTGTTATTTTAGCTGTCAGCGATAATGTGATAACCGGAGAAATGGGATTTATGAATCCGAATTATTATTTTGCGGAAACGTCGATGGTCAAGATATGTTTTGAGTTGATTAGAAAAATGGAAAATAAGAATTAAAACCCTCTATTTATATGAAAGAATCTCCATTATTTTGGCCGGCACGATTGAAGAAAAGTGTTTTAGAAGTTTTAGATGAGACGCTTATTCCGGATAAAGTGCGTTATATAAAAGTTAAAAATACCGATGGGGCTGTTAAGGTTATTCGTGATATGAAAACGCGTGCGTTCGGTCAGTTTTTAGTTGTTTTAAGCACGTTTTTATTAGAGTTGGGGAAAATGAAATCTTTTAAGAAAACAGATCTTAAAGGCCAGCAAAAAGTTTTGGCTAAAATACAAAACATTGCGAGTTCTTTAAATAAAAGCCGTCCGACATTTCCTTTTGCTGAAGTGACGGGAATTGTGGTGCGTTGGGCGATGATGGCTATTGACAGCAGGCTTGATGTCAGAAGTTTTGTCATGAAAAATACCCAAGGATATTTAGAAAGTATTCGCGCGAAACGTTTGGAGCGTGTGAATAATATTGCGGCTATTATTGAAGATGGGGACACGATTTTAACGCACTGTAATGTGAGCGGGGAATTGGCAATGGCTGCCGCACTTTGTAAGGAACAAAAAAAAGAAGTTCATTTTTTCGCAACAGAAACGCGCCCTTATTTTCAAGGCGCACGATTAACTTGTTGGGAATTACAGCAAATGGGTGCGGATGTGACGTTAATCGCGGATAATGCCGTCGGGTCTGTTTTAGCCGATCGGTTAATTAGTAAGGTGATTGTTGGGTCAGATCGTTCTTGCGCGAATAATGATTTCGCTAATAAAATCGGTACTTATCAAATTGCTGTTGTGGCTAAAAAGTTTAATACACCGGTGTATGTTTTAGTCCAGCCCTCAAATCGTATTCGGACAGGCAAAGATATTCCTATTGAAATACGAAAAGCAGAGGAGCTTTTGAAATTTAATGGTAAAAAGGTTTTTAGAGGAAAAGTGGAAGGTTTTTATCCTGGGTTTGATGTTGTGCCGGCGGAATTAGTGAAACAATTTATTGCTATTAAGGTGACAGAAAATGCCTAAACAAAGAATAGAAATAGAAGATTTAAAGAATATGGAGAAGCGTATTATTCTTCTGCATGGCGTTTTTGCTCCCGCATTTTTCGATGAGCTTAAGAAGCAATCGCCGGAATATGTTTTTATTCTCGAAGGCCGTCCGCATTTAGAGGCGGCGAAATCATCGGCTCAAGAGCTTTTAAAACGAGGCATGACGCCGACGATTATTGCGGATAATATGGCTGGATTCTTATTTTATAAAGATTTGGTTAAAGAGGTTTGTCTGTCTTATGTGGACACGAGTAAGCGCGGTTCTTTATGTTTTATCGGCGCGTCTATTTTGGTTTTATTAGCCAGGAGGCACGGTGTTGTGGTTTCTCTTTATCCGTCGGGTAAAAAGGTCAAAAAAGAAATGATCGCTTTAGAAAAGGATTTGTTGTTTTTTAATGGCGTGCGCGTGGCGCCTAAAAAGATAAAGGCGTATGTGCCACTTTTAGAATGGGTTCCTATTAAGAAAATTGAGGACTAATTATGAATGAAAAAGTTTTGAATTCAAAAAGAAATGTGATTTTTATTGGCCGTATGCTTTGGGAAAAGGATTTGGTTAGCGCGTTAAATGGCAATATCAGTGAGCGCGTAGAGGAAGACGTAATTGTTGTGACGGCGACAAAGACATGTTTAGGCCTGTTGGAAGACAAAGATGTTTTAACGATAAAACTATCAGGAGAAGTTTTAGAAAAAGGACAAGTCACATCTGAAAAAGCGCTCCATACAGATATTTATAAAGCTTTTCCTGATGTTCACGCGGTTATTCATACCCATACGCCTTTTATTAACGGATTCTTTTTAGAGCAGGATATTCTTTTGCCGAAACTTTTTGAGACTAAATTTTATTTAGGGACAGTGCGAGCTATAAAGCAAAATAGCCCTAATGTCACGGATATTGCGCCTGTGATTGAAGAATTGAAAAAAAATAATATTGTTGTTCTTAAGAATCATGGCGTCTTGGCCGTCGGAAAAACTTTGCGGGATTGTTTTTATTTAATTCAGAATTTAGAAGACGCGATTAAAGTAGATGCGATTAGCCGGTTATATCAGTCGCAAGGCTCTTTAGAGGGAGAAAAAAAAGTTTCTCCAGCAACAAAAGAAGTAAAAACATATCTATTATTTTCATCCGAACAAATGGAGGAGATTGTCCGTCTGGTTAATAGCGATGAACAAATGAAAAGTTTAGGCGAAAAAACACACATGACAATGGATTTAGCGATTAAGTTAGAAGAAACAGGAAAGATTTATAGTTTTAAGTTCGTTCAAGGTCAAATCGTTTCTGTCGGAGATGATGGTAACGCAGAATTTTTTATTACGGCCAGCGAAAAAGTTTGGCGAGCGGTTTTTAATCAGGAGATCGACCCTTTTGTCGCCACGACACAGAAGAAAATGATTTTAAAAGGAGATTTTGCGAAAATTTCTAAGTGGTATGCGCCGTGTAGTCGTGTGTTCGAGTTATGGCAAAAAGTGCCAGTGCAAGCATGAAAATATACAAACTTTATATTAATAATCAATTTGTTGAGGCAGACGAAGGAAAAGTTTTTGATAGTATCAATCCTTCTAATGGAAAGATTTTTGCTCAAATCGCGGATGGGTCGATTAAAAATATGGAAGCCGCGATTATATCCGCACGTGAATCTTTTGATAAAGGTGTTTGGCGGCAGTTGAGCGTTCAAGCGCGGGGGGCATATTTAATAAAAATAGCCGAATTAATACGAAAAAATGCTAAGGAGTTAGCGCAGTTAGAAACGTGTGATGTTGGGAAAACAACGAAGCAAGCAATTTTTATTGATATTCCGACGTGCGCGGAGACATTTGAATATTTTGGAAAAATTTCTAAAGAGTTGGATGATAAAATTAATCCTGTAGCGGCGCCTGTTAAAAGTGTTTTGGTCCGCGAACCGCTTGGTGTTGTGGCTTGTATTATCCCGTGGAATTATCCGTTGATTATGACCGCATGGAAAATGGCGCCGGCTTTGATCGCCGGCAATACAGTTGTTTTTAAGCCATCTTCAAAAGCCAGTGTTTCGGTTATGCGGTTGGCGGAAATTATTAGCGAGGCGGGATTGCCCCAAGGAGTTGTAAATATCGTTACAAGCACCAACCATGAAGTTGCTTCTCAATTAGCGAAAAGTTTGTTGGTGGATAAATTAACTTTTACAGGAGGGACAGAAACGGGAGCCGAGGTTATGAAAATGGCTTCTGGAAATAATAAACGACTCACCCTTGAGCTTGGCGGAAAATCTCCTAATATTGTTTTTGATGATTGTGATTTTGACGCGGCGATAGGTGGAGCCATGACTGCGATTTTTATGAATCAAGGCCAAATGTGTACTGCAGGATCGCGATTATTAGTGCAGGAAAATATTTATGAAAAATTTTTGGAGTCTTTGGTTAAAAAGACAAAGGCGTTAAAAATAGGAGATGCGTCGGATTATGAAACAGATTTTGGCCCATTGGTCAGCCGTGCTCATCGCGATTATGTTTTACAATGGATTGAACAAGGGAAAAAAGAAGGCGCGAAAATTATTTGTGGCGGAAAAACCCCAGAAGGTAATCAAAATAAGAATGGTTTTTATGTCGAACCGACGATTTTTTCGGATGTTACGAATTCTATGAGAATCGCGCAGGAAGAAATTTTTGGGCCTGTTTTATGCGTAATGAAATTCTCTACGATTGAAGAAGCCATAAAAATTGCCAATGATTCTAAGTTTGGTTTAGCCGCGTGTGTCTGGACAAAAGATGATAACAAGGCGCAATCGGTCGCGCGGCAATTGCAATGCGGAACAGTGTGGATTAATACGTATGGCGGATTTTATAATGAAGCACCGTTTGGCGGATATAAGAGAAGTGGATTTGGACGAGAATTGGGAGTTGAAGGGCTTTTAGAATATACGCAGACAAAACATATTTGTATAGATCAGACACCCGGCGGAAAACCTTTGGTATCCGGTTGGTTCTGACTGACGAGTTTTCGAACCATAAGAATTTTTGTTGTTACAAGAGTAATGAGTTTTTTAAACAAATATTTTTGATCAGGGAAAAGGTGTAGGGATATGACAGAAGAAAAAGAGTTGTTGTGGGATTCAAAGGCCAAAGCAAAATACGATAAAATGTTATCTTTGATTCCTCTTTTTCATCGAGAAATAACGCGTCAGGTCGTGGATAAACAGGCCTTGTTAAACGCGCGATTGCGAGGAAGTTCCAACGTGAGCGAAGAGGATATTGTTCGCGCTTTTTTAAGCGAAGTCCCGAAAGCCTTTTACAGCATGATGATTCGCTTAATGAATGATGTCGGGTTTGATTATGAAAAATATGAAGGGAAATAAGAGAAGAAAATGAATATTGCTATTATTGGCGCAGGCGCTATAGGATCGGTTGTGGCTGCCTATTTAACAAAGGCCGGCATAGATTCTTCTATCGTCGGAAAAGAAGAACAAGTCAAAGCCATATCAAAAAACGGTTTAAAGATTTCTGGGATCCGCGGGCAAGAGATTGTTAATGTCAAGGTTCTTACAAAATTAGATAAGCCGTATGACCTCGTTATTTTTACAGTTAAGACGCAGGATTTAGAAGAGGCGTATCAACATAATGTCCAATTTTTAGATGATTGTTTTGTTTTAACGTCTCAAAACGGTGTTCAAGCGGATAATATTTTAGGTGTTCATTTTGAAAAAGAAAGAATGTTAAGCAGTATTGTGATGTTCGGTGCGACCTATATTAATCCGGGCGAGATTGTTTTTAACTTCGAGGGCGATTGGATTTTGGGAAGGCCATTTTCTCCTGTCGACGCTAAAATACAAGAAATAGCAGAAATTTTGAGGAATTGTTTTAATGTTGTTGTGAGTCATAATATTATGGGGATGAAATATTTGAAGCTTTTTGTCAATCTTAATAATTGTATTCCTGCTCTTTTGGGCAAGTCGATGCAAGAAGTTTTTATGGATATGGATTTTTGTAAATTAAGCGTGAATCTTCTTAAAGAAGCGGTGGATATTATTAAGAAAGCGAAAATAGAATTAGTTTCTTTGCCGCAATTTCCTGTTGATCGCATTTATGGATTATCGGCGATGCCTTTAGAACAAGCGGCGGGTGTTATTCATCAGAGCTTAACATCATTGAGCCGTGAGCCGCTTTACGGGTCTATTTTACAAAGTATTTTACGTGGGAAAGAAAGTGAAATTGATTTTATTAACGGCGAGATTGTCTGTTTGGCTAAACAAATGCGACAGTCCGCTCCTTTGAATGAGCGGGTTGTTGATAAGGTTCATCAGGTACAACAGAACAAAAAATTTTTTACACCAGAAGAAATTAAAAAAGAATTTCATTTGAATTAGTTTTAGAGGGAGATGGTAAGTATGAAGCGCAGAGTCGTTGTCACAGGAGTTGGGATTGTTTCACCCAATGGGATTGGAAAGAAAAATTGTTGGCACGGAATGATTAATGGGGTTTCGGCTATTAAACGGGTAACGGAATTTGATGTCTCGATGTTTCATACAAAGATCGCGGCACAAGTGAGGGATTTTGATCCGTTGAAATTAGGCCTGACAAAGCAAGAAGCTCTTCGTATGGACAGATATGTTCAGTTCGCGTGTGTTGCCGCGGCTGAAGCGCTCGGCGATTCGCAAATTGATTTAAATAAAATAGACCGCGAGCGCATGGGAGTTTGTTTGGCGAATGCTATTTGTGGAACTAAATATATGGAAGAAGAATTCGCGTTTGTCACGGATAGCGGAAAAAATCCCATTGACCCGGCTATCGTAAGGCCTGATCTTTATGATGCTTCAATGTTTAATACGCCATCAAGTGAGATAACGGCTAAATATGGACTAAAAGGAATTTGTAATACTATTTCTACAGGTTGCACCGCCGGGACAGATTCTGTGGGTTTTTCTTTTGAGGCGATTCAAGATGGATTCGCGGACATTATGATTACGGGCTCTAGTGAGGCGCCGATTACACCCATAACATTTGGTGCTTTTGATACTGTCAATGTTTTGTCTGTTCATAATGATGAACCTGAAAAGGCATCACGGCCTTTTGATAATAAGCGTAATGGTTTTGTTATTTCAGAAGGCGCTGGAATTTTAATTGTTGAAGAATTAGAGCATGCGAAAAAACGCGGCGCGCATATCTATTGTGAGATTATGGGTTACGGAACAACATGTAATGCTTTTCATATGACGGATTTACCTCCAGATGGGACAGCGAAAGCGAAAAGTATTTGTTTAGCGCTTGAGGATGCGCGTATAAATCCTTCAGAAATTGATTATATCAATGGGCATGGATCTTCAACGAGGCAAAATGATATGTTTGAAACTAATGCGTATAAGATGTCTTTAGGGGCGTGGGCGTATAAAATACCGATAAGCTCTTTAAAGTCTATGATCGGGCATCCCTTAGCCGGAGCCAATGGTATAGAGCTTGCGGTCGCGGCGCTTATTTTTGAAAATAATCTTCTTCCTCCGACGATTAATTATGAATTTCCAGACCCTGAATGCGATTTAGATTATGTACCGAATAAAGCACGAGAAAAGAAAGTCACTGTGATGCTTAAAACATCAAGCGGATTTTCCGGCATACATTCAGCGATGGTTTTAAAGAGATTACAAGGATAGAAAATGGAAAAAATAGCTATTACAGGAATGGGAGTTATTTCTCCCAGCGGGATTGATAAAAGGAAATTTTGGTCCAATGTTTCTCATGGCCGTTCGACGGTTGAGCTTATTACGCGTTTTGATGCCTCGAAATATCCTTCTCGAATCGCGGGGCATGTCCGTGAATTAGACGCATACAGCACGGTACCGTCAAGAACGTTAAAAAAAATAGATCTTTTCGCGCATATGGCTTTGGTGGCCTCTGAATTATCATTGCAGGATGCGCGAATTGATATAACGCAGGAAAATTTAGACCGTGTGGGCATTTTTATGGGCAATGCGATTGGCGGATGGCTTTACGCGGAAACAGAATTACGCGATCTTTATATTGAAGGACGTGAAGGGGTCAGCCCTTTTATGGCTTCTGCCTGGTTTCCGGCGGCCCCACAAGG
>JAKQLT010000087.1 GCA_029567025.1 Candidatus Omnitrophota bacterium
CCCAATCGCGTGGCGGCACCGGCAAATAAAAACTGCGGAACATATTTTCCTTCAAGAATACTCTTGAGTGCCTTTTGATAATAAAGGTTAAAATCAGGACTTTGTTGAAAAGAATTGAAAGAGAAAATATCATTCTCATCCGCCATAATCAATTTATCATCTGTGGAAGGCTTAAAAACATTAATCTGATCCACCATGGAATTAATTTGTGTTTCTATAGATTTTTTCACATTAGGATCTTGAGTTTGAAAATATTGTAACGACAAATCTTCTAACTCCTTAATATAAGACCCTATTTTTCCATTGAGCTGTTCTATAAGGCCCGCCTGTATATGATCTCCCTTAGCTGGACCAGCGGACAACTCTTTTATCGCCGTCTCTATTTCTCCTCGCATTTGGACATAACCCCACTTCTCATCCTCATTGGAATTTGGTAGAACCAAAAGACGCGGATCATTAATATATTTTTCAAAAAGCTCTCTTGGAAAAGGTGTTACTGTCTTTGTTTTATCTAACAATAATTCTTCTGCGTCTGATCCAAAGGCTTCTCTATAATAAATATCTGAAAAAGCCAAAAATCTTTCCAAAAACTCTTCTTGAGTAACTCCTTTATTTTTAACAGAAAAAGACTTCCATTCTTTTTCTAAATCAATCTGCGGAAAAAGAGTTTTTATCCCTTCACGTAATGTCGCTGGTCTATTTAAAAACTTCTCTATTTCATGTTTGATTTCAGTAACCGCATCATTTCGAAACAATTCATTCTCAGAAATAAAAAGACGGCCGTCTTTAATATAATTTCTTATTAAGAAATCCGGCAATGAAGTGATTTGCATTCTCTTAGAATTTAAGACAGCTCCTTTAAATTTCTTTTCCAAGACTTCGTTTAAGATGACTGTGAGTTCAAAATAACGATCCAAATAATCTTTGACCCCTAATTCTTGAGCCAATTCTGAATGCACTAAATCCATGACAAACTCTGAGTTAGCCATTTTAACAAAAGACATTCCTTCCATTTGAGTAACAAAGTTAGCTATTGCAGAAGTTATCATCGCATTATCAATGTTTGCCTTCGGGCCGACATCCGCCAAATTAACTTTTTCATTAAATACTTTTCCTGCAGATTTGCCCGCTTTAGCAATCAATAGCGGATTCGCGTTTTGTGGATTAACCGTCTCAACAACTACAGCTAAATCGCCTTTAAAACCGCCTGAAAAATATTTCTTAGGAATGATTTTTTGGGTTTTAGGATCATATTCTTCCTTAATATAGTTATACACACCTTTATTAAATGCCTCGATATATTGGCCGTAAATCTTCTCTTTCATATTCTTATCGGCTAAATCAATCCCTTTAGTCTTATTCTGATCAATATAAACTTTTCCTAATAAACTTTCTTTTAAAGTCTTTTTAAACCATGTGGCTAAGATCATAGAATGATAAATCTGGCGTAAAGGCGCGAAATTTTTGCCTTCATTCACTTCTTTTTCAATTGCCGGAAGGATGACAGACCTTATCAGGTCTGAGACTGAAGACCGAAGACCAGAGACTAAAGGATTTTTTCCAGCCGAAGGCGGGTCTATGTCTTTGGTCTGTTGCGAAGCAATATAATCTTCCTCCAACATAACCTTCAAATGAGACTCAAGCACAAATGCGGAATTGTCTTTCTCATACACAACAGCTTTGCTTGGAACAATCCAGACTTTATTAAAGGTATCAACAGGAATATCTGTTGTATTAAACTCTTTCTTCGTTTTTTCATAAATTTTCGCCCAAAATTCTTTACCCAATTCATTTTCAGGATACATTAAAGAAGCGGTTAATTGTTTTAGAATATAATCTTGTGCTAAAAGGTCACGACCCATTTCAGTTGTCCCAAGCTTATCCGCAATAATACGATTTTTCTCATAAGGAGAAAGGTTGACCCAAAGTTCATTTTCTGGTGTTGTCAGTGTCGCAAGAAAATATTTAATCAATTTTAAAGATTCTTCCTTTAAAGCATCTCCTTTAAGATTGTCATTACCAGAATCAACGATAAAATCAAATTCAAGTGGATTTTCAGGGTTTATCATAAGGCCTTTTACTATAACTGGCGTATAAATAGGGCTAAGCGCCATAATTTGACCATGATTTGGCATATTATACGCTAAAAGTGGAGCAATTTGCCCATAAGATGAAAATGGTATTGCTGTAAAAATGAACGAAAAAGCTATAAATCCTGAAAAAATACGATAAATAAAAGTTTTACGTGCTTTTTGCATAGAATTTAACATTTTTAAAATTCCTCCGGTGTTTTTAAAAAATAAAGTTATTTGGTTTTACAGAATAAATAGTCTTAAAAACTATTTACCGTGGCTGGATATAAATTGTCAAAAACATGTAGAATAAAAAAGGTGAGAAAAATATAGCATATTTTCAGAAAAAAACAAGGGGATGACAAAAAATATATAATTATTGATTCTTATTAGGAAGAGCTTCATTTTCAATCCAGAAAGGCACATTACCATGTTTTTTAATTACTTTAAGAGCTACATCAACAATATGGCTATCGTATTGTTTGCCTGCGCCTCTTTTTAATTCCTGAATTGCTTTCTTTAATCCTAATGCGGCACGATAAGGTCGATGCGTGGTCATCGCCTCAAGGACATCGCTGACAGCTAAAATACGCGCTTCAAAACGTATTTTGTCCCCTTTAATTCCATTGGGATA
>JAKQLT010000098.1 GCA_029567025.1 Candidatus Omnitrophota bacterium
TCTTATGGCCGAGAAAACCGCTTATTTATTGGCCTCCGCCGGTAATAATCGCATAACCTTGCTTGGCCAATAAATAAGCGGTTTTCTCGGCCATAAGATAATATTTATCATCTTTCGGGGTGCGCGCAGATCCAAAAATAGTAATGGCATCGCCTATTTTAGAAAGAGCCTCAAATCCCTCAACGAATTCTCCCATAATACGAAAAATTCTCCACGGATCTTCAGCGTATAAATCTGCCACATACTTATCTTCTCGACGACGATTCATTACAATTGGTTTTTTCTTTGCCATGTTCACTCCTCTTTAAAAAATATTAAAACCTTAATGGTTTTTGCCAAGATTCTTTGAGATCTTTCAACGCGATATCAACACATAAAAACCCATCCAACCCATGAACTTTTAACGCCGCTGTATTATCTGTCTTTCCCAGAATGCCAAAAGAGACGCCTTTTAATATTTTTTCAAATTCTTTTTGATTTTTCGGATCAATCTCAACTACAAAACGCGAATTAGATTCAGAAAATAAAATCATATCGTTACGTTTTATTTTTCCCTGATAACAAACATTTCTTAAATAAATATTCGCCCCGATATTCCCGCTAAACGCCATTTCCGCAAGAGTCGCCCCTAATCCGCCTTCGGAACAATCATGCGCTGATAAAACCAAACCCTTTTTAATAGCGTTTGATAACGCGCGAAATGTTTTAAGCGCATCACGATAACGCACTTGAGGAACAGCCGCGCCTAAATTATCATGAATATCTAAATAAATAGAACCACCCCACTCGTCATAAGTTTTTCCTAAGATATAAATCAAACTCCCGTTCTTTTTAAAATCCATCGTAATCGTTTTGGTCACATCTTCAATGATACCAATAGCGGAAATCAAAATCGTTCCGGGAATCGCAATGGATTTATGACCTTCTTGATATTCATTATACAAACTGTCTTTCCCTGAAATAAACGGAACACCAAATTTCACAGCGGCCTCATAACACCCTAAAGCACATCGAACTAATCCGCCTAAACGATCCGGCTTATCGGGATTTCCCCAGCAAAAATTATCCAAAATAGCAATTTTATCTAATTTTCCGCCGACAGAAATAACCTGACGAATAGCTTCATCAATACACGAAGCCGACATCCAAAAAGGATCGATTTTCCCATATTGCACATTAATACCGTTTGAAATCGCAACTCCCTTAGGGCTTCCTAATTTAGGAACTATAACGCTCGCATCCGACGGGCCGTCACAATGAATCCCTACCAAAGGCTTAATAATACTGCCGCCCTGAACCTCATGATCATACTGACGAATAATCCATTCTTTAGAACACACATTATAATGCCTCATGACTTTTAAAAATGACGCGTTTAAATTAGAATCGCATTTGAAATGCGGTTCTTTTAAATTGGGTTTAAGCCATACGGCTTCTTTTGTCACGCGAGGGTTCCCGTCGTGTAAAAAATCCATATCAAGATCGCAAACTTGATGGCGATGATAAAAAAGTTCTAATTTACCATTGCCAGTAAATGTTCCAATGACAGTCGCCTGCACATCCTCTTCGAAAAAAATATTTAGAAGCTTCGTAACATCTTTAGGTCTGACAGACAAAACCATACGTTCTTGAGATTCAGAAATCCATATTTCATCATAATGAAGCCCCTGATATTTTAACGGCACTAAATCCAAATCCACGCGCGCGCCAAGATCTTTTCCCATTTCACCAACAGCGGACGATAAGCCTCCGGCCCCGCAATCTGTTACGGCCGTATAAAGGTTCAAATCACGCGCTTTCATCAGGCCATCCAAAACTTTTTTCTCTTGAATCGGATCGCCGATCTGAACCGCGCCTGAAGAAACTGTTTCAGATTCTGTCGTCAATTCTCCAGAAGAAAAAGTCGCGCCGTGAATACCATCGCGTCCCGTTTTCCCTCCTACAACAACAATCGCATCACCTTTTAAAACTTTTTTCTTAACCTTATCTTTTGGCATAATCCCAACGGTTCCACAATACACAAGCGGGTTCCCGACAAAATGTTTATCAAAAAGCACAGCGCCGTTGACTGTAGGAATTCCCATTTTATTTCCGTAATCCCGGACACCACTCACAACGCCTTTCATAACGCGTTTGGGATGAAGCGTTCCTTCTGGTAACGCCTCAAAAGATGTTTCAGGCGAAGCAAAACAAAAAACATCCGTGCAACAAATAGGTTTCGCGCCTAACCCTGTTCCTAAGATATCTCGTATCACGCCGCCTATCCCTGTATTAGCCCCACCGAACGGCTCTAAAGCCGACGGATGGTTATGCGTTTCTACTTTAAAACACACATGGTCCTTGTCGTCAAACGCAATAACGCCCGCATTATCATGAAAAACCGAAACGCACCATGGCTTATTAATTTCTGTCGTAGCTTTGACAATAGTCGATTTCAAAAGATTCTTAATAACCCTTATTCTCTTTTTTTTCTTATCCATATAATGATAACGAATATTACCGCGAAAGGTCTTATGAAAACAATGCTCGCTCCATGTCTGCGCGATCGTTTCGAGCTCACAATCCGTCGGATTGCGGCCTATTTTTTTAAAATACTTCTGAATAGCCCGCATCTCATTTAAATTAAGAAATAACTGTCCCTCTTGGCTTAATTGCATAAGCGTTTTATCACTCGCTTTTATTAAATCAACACTCAAGACTTTAAAATAAGATTCAACTGTTGATAGCGCGAATGTCTTTTCTAAAGTGGCATAATCCACCACGTGTTGTATCAATTTATTGCTCAAAACCTTTTCAATAATCGTTTCTCGATCTTGCGGCGTTAACGATCCTTTTAAAAGATATTTTTTCGCCGTACGTACAGAGCAGGCCTCTAATCCCATATCCTTGATCCCTTTGATCGTCGAATATTCAACGGGGTCCATAACGCCGGGGTGATAAGCAATTTCTATAAAGTGGAAATTTTTACAGGAAGGGTCTTTCAATCTTTTTTCTAAAGAAACTATCTGATATTCCTGAGTCACAGAATCAGCTAAAAGCTCTTGGCAAATTTTTCGGACATCATCTTCAGACAAATTCCCTTCGACGTTGAAAACTTGCGTTACATCGACTTCAGAGATAGTCTTTATTCCAAGATCGCTAATGGATTTCTGAACACTTTCTCCATCGGGATCAAGAATTCCCTTTTTATTATAAATTTCAATGCGCCAGATCATGAATAAAAAATACTGCAGGTTTCTAAAAATTGAAGAAAATCACAAAGCCCTTCTTAAAGTTATTTGGTTACCCTTCTTAAAACTTCTTGGTAGGCTTCTTCGATATTCCCTAAATCATGACGAAAACGATCTTTATCCAGCTTCTTTCCTGTTCCGACTTCCCAAAGACGGCACGTGTCTGGAGAGATCTCGTCCGCTAAAATAATTTTCCCTTTATAACGGCCAAATTCCAATTTAAAATCAATCAACTCAAGATTCAAATTCTTAAAAAATTTCGTCATCAGCTCATTGATTTTTAACGTATATTTTTTAAGATCCGCTATTTCTTGTTCCGTCGCTAAATTAAGAGCTAAAACATGATAATCATTAATCAAAGGATCATTAAGATCATCGCGTTTATAACAAAATTCCAAAACCGGGCATGACAGCGTTGTCCCTTCTTGAAGTCCGTAATTACGGCATAATGAGCCTGCCGCGCGATTACGCACAATTACTTCCAAAGGAACAATAACGACTTTCTTAACCAACATTTCACGGTCACTGAGCATTTTTTCAAAATGCGTCGGGATACCCTCTTTTTCTAAAAATTCAAAAATGCGCGAGGAAATCTTATTATTCATAATGCCTTTTTCCTGCACAGTCCCTTTTTTCGCGGCATTAAAAGCCGTGGCATCATCTTTAAAATATTGAATAACTAAATCCGGATCACTTGTCGCGTAAAGAATTTTGGCTTTGCCTTCATATAAACGAGCGCCTTTTTCCATGAAAACCTCCTTAATAAGTACATGATCTATAGAATATCAACGAACATAAATCATTCGTGCGAATTGATTCCCATAAAAAAATATTTTTATGGGATTATGTTTAAATTTTTATTTAATTCCAACGCGTTTAAAAATAAGGTCCGTATGACGCGTATAGTATTTAATATCAAAACACTGATCGATTTCTCCGGGCTTAAGATATTTTCTGACATTTCTATCTCGACAAAGAACATCTTTAAAATTAGCTGTTTCTTGCCAGACTTGCATCGCGCAATGCTGAATAATCTCATAAGCGGCTTCACGCGTTAAACCTTTTTTCATTAATTCCAAAAGAACTCTTTGAGAATATATAAGCCCTCGTGTTTTACTTAAACTCGTGACCATATTTTTTGGATAAACTAAAAGATCATCAATAATAGGAATGATCTTATGAAACATATAATTCAAAGCAATTGCGCTATCCGGCAAAATAACGCGCTCAGCTGATGAATGACTGATATCCCGTTCATGCCAAAGAGTGACATTCTCAAAGGCGGCCTGGGCATTAGCGCGTAAAATACGAGATAAGCCAGAAATGCGCTCACAAGT
>JAKQLT010000109.1 GCA_029567025.1 Candidatus Omnitrophota bacterium
CTTCCCAGAAATACTGATAGCTCCAAAGTTTAAATTGCTCCTGCAAAAAAGCATTCGCATTTTTATTGATAAAGAAATCAACTTCGCTTTGTTTTTCAAAAATACGAAAAGCTTTTTCAAGTAATTCTTCCGTAATTTTAATATTCTTCTTTTTTAAATCTTTTAGAATTTCGTCGGACTTTGTCTTCGTTCCACGCTCGGAATATTTAACAGTAAAGACGACTGTTTCATCTTCGCGAATCTGCTTAATTTCAAAAAATAAAGCGCGTTTTTCATTCGCTTTTTTATTTTCAATTTGGCTGGCGTCAAAATAGAATTTCAAACCGTCAAACTCAACCGGCATACTTTTAAAAATGCGGTCGGTTTTGACATAATAGAGCATCTGCGTTTTCCAAAACAGAATGACATCTTTTTCATCGGTATAAACTTTTTCGTAAATATTGTTATGGAAAGGCGTTGAATTAAAATAAATCGATCCGCTTTCGGTAAAGTAACGACTAAAAAATGAGTGGAGCTTGTCAAAAAGTTCTTCCCTAAAAGCGGGATATTTTACGACGGCTTTATTTATATCTTCTTTAAGCAGTTTTTCAATCTGCGAATAGTATCCGGCTTTAATCCGCATTAAATTAATAAACCCGCCTTCGCCTTCAATTTTGGCGCCGATAAAAATATCTTGAAGTGCTTTATAAAATTTTGTTTCTTTAGTCATAGTTTTTACTTTATTAAATCATCGACGCTAACATTAAGAGCTTTGGCGATTTTGGATAGCGTTTCAATGGTTGGGTTGATATTCGCTCCCGATTCAATCTTGATGATCGTGTTATAGGTTACATCAGCAAGTTTTGAGAGCTTGTCCTGAGAAACACCGATTTTATTCCGGTATTTCTTTATATTCTCTGCGATTGTGGATTTGTTCGTTGACTTCATTGTAATATATTACTATAATTAAAGTAATAGCGATTGATATTCCTTAATCTATTACTATGATATCAAATTTATTGAAATTCGTAAATACAAAAGGGAGTTCCTTGTCGTTGCCCGCGCACGGGAGGGCTGGGGCAAGGGCAACATCTTCTTTGGCGGCGCATTTCGCAAAGCGAAATACGAAATTCGGCGGCGGCGGAAAAGCGAGGGCGGGCAAAAATTCCTTCCCCCCAACCCCCTTCCTTTTTGCCCGCCCGAGCTTAAAAGTTTTTCAAAATTCTGCGTTCGGATTTTCGCTAAAAAAAGTTCGGATTTCGTTC
>JAKQLT010000130.1 GCA_029567025.1 Candidatus Omnitrophota bacterium
AAAGTTGTTTTAACAGAAGAACAAAAACAGCAAGGATGTTTTTTTGTTGATATGGGGGCTCAAGCGACAAGTCTTTTAATTTTTCAGCAGGGCGTATTGAAATCTTTTATAAAGATTTTAATCGGCGGGAACCATTTTACCAAAAGCATTTCCCATAAATTAGGCCTTTCGTTTGAATTAGCCGAACAGATAAAGAAATCTTATGCCTTGGCGGTAAGTTCTCAACCTCATTTAGAGGAAGAAATTTTGATTAAAAGAGAAAACGCGTATATTCCCATTAAGCGTTCGGCTATTTATGAAGCGATAGAACCAGAGATTATGAGTTTAATGGAACAAATTCAGTCAGTGATAGTTACATCGGGATATCAAGAGAAAATAAAAAATAAATTAATCATTGTCGGAGGCGCTTCTTTATTATCAGGATTGATAGAGCGGATGGGACAAGAAATGGCTTATAAAGTGGAATTAGGAAAAATTCGTGTTTCTTTGCGAAAGAATGTCGGAGATGTCAGTTCTTTTTCGGGTGTTGTTGGTTTAGCTTTTGCCGGTTATGAGAAGAGTTTGGGTGTTAAGGCCTTTTTAAAGAACAATAAGTTAAATTTGCGGCAAAAGTTTTTTATGAAATTAAAAGAATTGTACGAAGATTATTTTTAACATAGCATTAAGGGCATAAGAATCGAAAAAGAAATTTTGTTTTAATAATCTTGAAATGCGTTATGATATATTTAAGAGTAAGAAATAACTGTTTAAAAGGAGATGGTTATGCCTCATAAAATATTAGTGGTTGATGATGAACGCGTGAGCTTGTCTTTGATTAAATTCGGATTAGCGGGGGAACGCTACAATATTATTATGGCGCATGATGGACAAGAAGCATTGCAGAAAGTCGAAGATGAAAAACCGGATTTGATTATTCTTGATGTCCAGATGCCGAATATGAACGGTTATGAATTTATGCAGGAATTAAAACAGAAGCAAGGGATTAAAACAACGCCTGTGATTATGGTTACTTCTAATGAAACCATGGAAGACTTATTCTTATTAGAAGGCGTTAAAGCGTATTTCGTGAAGCCTGTTAAATTGGCGGAATTAATTGAAAAAGTTCGACAGTGCCTGGGGCCAAATCCTCTTTAGAAATTCAGTAGCTTGTTAAGAATCAGCATAGCGTTATTTCTTCGTTTTAGTCATTTCTCATGAAAAATGTAAAATCAATAATCAAGCCAGAGCTTTTATCTCCTGCCGGTGATTGGCCTTCTTTAATGGCCGCGGTTGCAAGTGGCGCGGATAGTGTTTATTTTGGAGTTAAGGGTTTTAATATGCGGCATCAGTCATCTAATTTCGATATTCTTGAGTTAAAAAAAGTTATGGGCTATTTGCACGAACATTTAAAAAAAGGATATTTGACTCTTAATACGATTGCGATGACAGACGATATTTTAAAGATTGAAAAAGTTTTAAAAGAAGCAAAAAAGGCTTGTGTGGATGCGGTCATTTTATGGGATATGGCTGTTTTAGAATTAGCGAGAAAAATAGGATTGCCAATACATTTATCGACACAGGCCAGCGTTGCTAATAAAGAAGCCATTAAATGTTATGCGCGATTGGGCGTTCGACGGATTGTTTTAGCTCGGGAATGTTCGTTGCGAGATATTCAGAGGATTATTAAAGAAATGGCACAAGAAAAAATACGTTGCGAAATTGAAACGTTTATTCATGGGGCGATGTGTGTGAGTATTTCAGGACGATGTTTTATGTCTTTGTATTCTCATGGAGCTTCGGCAAACAAAGGCCAATGTATCCAGCCGTGTCGGCGAGAATTTTATATTCAAGACGTGGATAAAGAAACGGATTTTATTATAGGAAAAGATTATGTGTTAAGTCCCAAAGATTTATGCACCATTGATTTTATCGATGAGCTGGTTGCCTCTGGGATACATGCTTTTAAAATAGAAGGGCGCATGCGCTCACCGGAATATGTGCGCGTGGTTACGTCTGTTTATCGTCAAGCGATAGATGCGTATTACGAGAAAAAATGCACGATTGAGGTAAAAGAAAAATTAAAAAAAGAATTAAGGTCTGTTTATAATAGAGGATTTTCTACTGGTTTTTATTTTGGGCGTCCGGATGAGGCCTGGAGCCAAGGATTAGAACATTTGTATGAAAAAATTTTTGTGGGACAAGTCACGCGATTTTTTAAGAAAATTAGTGTCGCGGAAGTTCGTATTTATAGCGGAACAATTCAAAAAGGCGACGATATTTTATTTATGGGGAAAAGGAGTCTTTCAGAGATTGTGACGGTAAAAGAAATGCGTAAAGAAGATCAGCCAATTGATCGCGCGATTAAAGGAGACATTATCGGAATTCAGTTGCCGTTTACGGTTAAACCCAAAGATAAAGTTTTTTTATGGAAAAGAAGGAATTAAAACTGAATTTTATAGTCGATAGAGAGACTGAGAAAGAAATACATTGTTCTATAAGATAAAAATCCGTTGCTCTTTTATAAATTTATATTACAATAAAAAAATTCAATCATGCCAAAACGAGAATCGATCGTTTATTATATTTAAAATTAAATTGTAACAAGAGGAGGTCAGCACGTGGTTCGTAAAATTTCCCCCAACGCCTTGAAAGTCCTTGAAAGGCGTTATCTCGCCAAAGATTCTGAAGGAAACGTTATAGAAACTCCCGAACAAATGTTTCACCGTGTCGCAAAAACTATCGCCGCTGTTGATAAACAATACGGCGCGAATAAAAAACAAATTGAAAAATTAGAACAGGATTTTTTTGATGTCATGAGCGATTTGGAATTTATCCCAAATTCTCCGACGCTGATGAACGCCGGCCGTCCTTTAGGTCAATTAAGCGCGTGTTTTGTCCTTCCGATTGAAGATTCGATGGAATCTATTTTTGAAACATTAAAAACAACAGCGTTGATTCATAAGTCCGGCGGCGGAACAGGATTTTCTTTTTCGCGTTTGCGTGAAAAAAATAGTTTTGTCCAGAAAACAGGGGGCGTGGCATCAGGCCCGATTTCATTTATGAAAGTTTTTGATGGCGCGACCCAAGCGGTTAAGCAAGGCGGAACACGCCGTGGCGCTAATATGGCGATATTACGCGTTGATCATCCGGATATTGTGGATTTCATTACTTGTAAACAACAGGATAAAGAAATCAGCAATTTTAATATTTCCGTTGCTATCACGGAAAAATTTTGGACAGCCCTTGAATCAGGCGAAGATTATGATTTGGTTTCTCCTTATACAGGCCATGTGGTTAAGCGCATCAGCAGTCAATATATTTTTGATTTGATTATCGAGAGCGCGCATAAAAATGGGGAGCCAGGACTTATCTTTATTGATTTTATGAATGAAACAAACCCAACGCCTCAATTAGGAGAATATGAAGCGACCAATCCTTGCGGTGAACAAGTTCTTCTTCCATATGAAAGCTGTAATTTAGGTTCGATAAATATGCTGAATATGGTTAAGAAAGTTGATGGGAAAAATGAGATTGATTGGGATAAATTGCAGCGTATTGTTCGTATAGCTGTTCATTTTTTGGATAATGTTATCGACGCGAATCGCCATCCAGTTAAAAAAATTGAGCAACAGACAAAATTAACACGTAAAGTGGGATTAGGTGTCATGGGATGGGCTTCTTTATTAGCGCGATTAGGTATTCCTTATGATTCTCAAGAAGGCGTTGATTTGGCCCGACAAGTGATGTCTCTGATTTTAACAGAATCGCGCATTAAATCATTAGAATTAGGAAAAGAAAAAGGGGTTTTCCCTGCTTTTGAGCAAAGTATTTTTGCTGACGGCGGACAAAAAAGAAGGTTTAGAAACGCGACATTAACGACCATTGCCCCGACGGGAACAATTAGTATTATCGGCGGGCCGTGTTCCTCTGGGATTGAGCCAATTTTTTCTGTGTGTTATTACCGCAATGTAATGGATAAAACAAAATTAGTTGAGACGGATTCTGTTTTTAAAGAGATTGCGTTAGAGCGCGGATTTTACAGTGATGAGCTTATGGAAAAAATCGCGCAAAAAGGTTCTATAAAAGATATTCCTGAAATTCCAGAAGATGTTAAACGCGTGTTTGTGACATCCCATGATATTTCTCCCGAGTGGCATATTAAAATGCAGGCCGCCTTCCAGGAATTTACGGATAATGCGGTTTCTAAAACGATTAATTTTGCGCATGAGGCAACAAAAGAAGATGTTAAACAGGCCTATTTATTGGCGCATCAATTAAAATGCAAAGGCATTACTGTTTATCGTGATGGAAGTCGAGAAGATCAGGTTTTGAATGTCAGCAAAAAAGAAGAAGAGAAAAAAGACAATTCTATGGATGTGGCTCCTGTAAATCAGGCGTTGGGATTTATCGAGCCGAAACCTCGTCCAGAAGTGATTTTAGGCCATACGACCAAAACGTCAACAGGTTGCGGAAATCTTTATGTTACTATTAATTATGATGAGGATGGAAATCCTTTTGAAGCTTTCACTCAAATGGGAAAAGCCGGCGGATGCGCGTCCAGTCAGTTAGAGGCGATTGGGCGTTTAGTGTCACTGGCGATGCGTTCGGGCATTGATACAAAAGTGATTCATGAGCAATTGCGTGGAATTCGTTGTCCTGTCCCATCTTGGAATAAAGGAACGCGTGTGTTGTCTTGCGCGGATGCGATTTCTCAAGTTATTGAAAAACGGATGAAAGAAGAATCTCCGTTAAGAGCAAAAAAGTCTGACAGTGTCTTAATTACGAATGAGGGCGTTGAAACAAAAGCTACCCGGGAATTAGTGACATCTGGGGTTAAACGTAAATCAAAAGGAAATATCGTCGGTGTTTGTCCGGATTGCGGCAATCCGCTTCATCATGAAGAAGGCTGTTTAAAATGTTACGGGTGCGGGTATTCGAAATGTTAGTTTGAAAAAGTTTTTAAGATTTGTTGTTTTAAAGAAATAAGAAAGAGGATCATTGTGGATAATCAATTTACCATCAGTCGTTCTGTTGCCGATAAACTTGGAATTGGAATTTTTAAATATTCTTTATCGCCTACGGCCCGATTCGTTAATGTGAATGAGGCTTTTGTGGGCATGTTAGGATTGTCTTCTTCGAAAAAATTATCGGGAAAAAGAATTACTTGCCTGTTTAGTCATTCTCAATCGGCTGAAGAATTTCTAGAAATTCTTAAAAAACAAGGAAAAGTCCGATTTTTTCAGACATCTTATAAAAATAAAAAAGGCGAATTTGTTTGGGTCGCTGTTTCCGCTTGTTTTGTCGATAATGGGAGAAAAGATAGTTATATTGAAGGATTTATTGAGGATATTACTCAGCAGATGAAAGACCGTGAGAAAATTTCCAGGGAAATGGATTTTTTACAAAGTTTTTTGGATCAAATGCCTGACGCTATTTATTTTAAAGATAGAAAAAACCGTTTAACAAAGGTTAATAAGTTCTATGCGAATGGTTTTAAAATGACATCGGATGAATTGATTGGAAAAACAGATTTTGATTTTTTCCCTAAAGATCAAGCCCAGGCCATGATTAATGATGATAATAAAGTTATGCGCACTGGGACGCCGATCATCGGTAAGATTGAGCGCACGCTTTTACCCAATGGGACATGGAATCAGGTTATCACAACCAAAGTTCCTATGTATAATCGACAAGGAAAAATTATTGGGACTATGGGTGTGACGCGCGATATGAC
>JAKQLT010000147.1 GCA_029567025.1 Candidatus Omnitrophota bacterium
TGATGAAGATCCTTCTTTAAGAGTTCAATATGATCATGAAACAGGACAGACGATTATTTCGGGTATGGGTGAATTACATTTGGAAATTATTATTGATCGCATGAAAAGAGAATTTAATTTGGAAACAAAAGTAGGGCGTCCCGAAGTTGCTTATAAAGAAACCATTACTCAAAAAGTTAAAAATGTCGTAGGAAAGCATATTACACAGACCGGCGGTAAGGGGCAATATGGTCATGTGGTTATTGATGTCGAACCGAATGAAGAAAAAGGAAAAGGCATTATTTTTATTGATAAAATTAAAGGTGGTGCTATTCCTCGTGAATTTATTAAACCTATTGAAAAAGGGATTCGCGATGCCGCCTTAAGCGGTTGTTTAGGCGGTTATCCTGTTGTCGATTTTACGGTCACATTGATAGACGGTTCGTATCATGAAGTTGATTCCAGTGAATTGGCGTTCCAATTAGCGGCTCGTGCGGCTTTACGTGATGCTTTACAAAAAGGAAAGTCGGTCTTTTTAGAACCGATTATGGATATCGAAGTCATCGCCCCGGAAGAATTTATGAGTACGGTTTTAGGTGATTTAAATCAACGTCGTGGACAGATTGTAAGTTTAGGAAGCCGAGGCAATTTAAAAACAGCGCGTTGCGATGTTCCTTTGGCAGAAATGTTTAATTATGTGAATGCCTTACGTTCTTTAACGCAAGGTCGCGCATCATTCTCGATGGAACCTTCATATTATTCAGAAGTTCCGAGAAATATTGCTGAGAAAATCATAAACGCCCGTGTTGCGATTTCAACCGGACGAAGAACATAAAAGATTATAAAAAGGAAGATGTTAAACAAGGAGGCATATTATGGCTAAAGAAAAATTTATCAGAAATAAACCGCACATGAACATAGGGACCATTGGTCACGTTGATCATGGGAAAACAACCCTGAGTTCTGCCATCACCATGGTTCTTCACAAAAAAGGTTTAGCTCAAGCACGCACTTATGATTCAATTGATAATGCCCCAGAAGAAAAAGAATGCGGTGTTACTATTAATATCGCTCATTTGGAATATGAAACAGAAAAACGCCATTATGCGCATATTGATTGCCCTGGCCACTCGGACTATATTAAGAACATGATTACGGGTGCCGCGCAGATGGATGGAGCTATCCTTGTCGTTGCGGCAACGGATGGCGCAATGCCTCAAACAAAAGAACACGTTTTGTTAGCTCGTCAAGTTAACGTTCCTTCCTTAGTTGTTTTTATGAATAAATGCGATCAGGTTGAAGACAAAGAACTTTTAGACCTTGTCGAAATGGAGTTGAGAGAACTTTTAACCAAATATAATTACAACGGCGATAAAGCTCCTATTATTCGTGGGAGCGCGTTGGAAGCTCTTAATCATCCAGAAGATCCTGTTAAATCAAAGCCCATTCTTGATTTAATGCAGTCGGTTGATGAATTCTTCCCACAACCTGTTCGTGAATTAGATAAACCGTTTTTAATGGCGGTTGAAGACGTTTTTTCTATTTCTGGTCGAGGAACTGTCGCGACAGGTCGTATTGAAAAAGGAAAAGTTAAAGTAGGTGATGCGGTTGATATCGTCGGTATTAAAAAAGACATCATGAAATCTGTTGTTACTGGCGTTGAAATGTTTAGAAAAGAAATGGATGAAGGCCAAGCAGGTGACAACGTTGGATTGTTGTTGCGCGGTGTTGAAAAAGATGATATTCTTCGCGGGCAGGTTTTAGCCGCTCCGGGAAGTATTACGCCGCATACAAAATTTAAGGCCAAAGCTTATATTTTAACCAAAGAAGAAGGCGGCCGTCATACGCCGTTTTTTAAGGGATATCGTCCACAATTCTATTTTAGAACGACGGACGTTACAGGAACAGCCATTTTACCCGATGGTGTTGAAATGTGCATGCCGGGAGATAATGTGGAATTGACCATTGAACTTATTGAACCCGTCGCTATGCAAAAAGAATTACGTTTCGCTATTCGTGAAGGCGGACGTACCGTCGGCGCTGGCGTTATTCATGAGGTTTTACAATAAGGATTAAAGAAAGTTCTTATGCAAAAAATACGAATAAAATTAAAAGCCTTTGACCATCGTCTTATTGATCAGTCTGCGCAAGAGATCGTGGATACAGCGATTCGAACAGGCGCTAAAGTATGCGGGCCAGTTCCTTTGCCGACGAAAAAAGAACTTTATACTGTTCTTCGTTCGCCGGTCATTAATAAAAAATCGCGTGAACAATTCAGTTTAGCCACGCATAAACGATTGATTGATTTGGTGGAGCCTACGGCAAAAACGGTTGAAGCCCTTCGGAAATTGAATTTACCGGCGGGGGTCGACGTGGAAATAAAACAATAGCGAAAGTTGGGTATGATTCGAGGTCTCGTTGGAAAAAAATTAGGGATGACTCAAATCTTCGACAAAGAAGGGAATATTATTCCTGTAACGGTCGTTGAGGTGGGCCCATGTAAAATATTGGAACTCAAAGAAAATCCGATAAAAGTTAAGATCGGATTTGGAGAAGTCAAAGACTCTAAAGTATCTCGGCCCATTGCAGGTTATTTTAAAAAGCTTGCAATGTCTCCTATGAAGATCGTCAAAGAGTTTAAATCTACCGATAATAAAGATTACAAAGTCGGTCAGGAATTGAAAGCCGACTTCTTTAAGCCGGGAGATTTTGTCAATCTTACCGCGACTTCTATTGGAAAAGGGTTTCAAGGTGGAATGAAGCGTTGGAATTGGAGCGGAGGGCCTGCTGGTCATGGATCTATGCATCATAGGCGCATTGGTTCTATCGGCGCAAGTTCTGATCCCTCAAGAGTTTTAAAAGGAACCAATATGCCTGGCCATATGGGAGCGCGTACGATTACCACGCAAGGATTGCGTGTCATAGATGTGGATACGGAAAATAATGTTGTCTTAGTTAAAGGCGCGATTCCGGGTCATCGTAACGCGATTGTTTCTATTGAGCGTTCATTTAAGAAGGCGTTCAGATCTTTGGATGAACAAAAGGCTATTGTCAAACATAAAGTTAATCCAATGAAACAAAGCAAAGCTAAGGCTAAAGGAAAAGCTTAAATATAATTATTTATTAAAAAGGAAAAGAAGTTGAAACTTTCGGTTTTTGATAAAAATGGTAAAGAAAAGGGAAGCGTTAATCTCCCAGATGATATTTTTGACGCGCGTGTTAATACATATCTTTTGCATCAAGCGATTGTTATGTATCAAGCGTGTTTAAGACAAGGAACGATTGCGACAAAGAATCGCGGAGCTGTTTCAGGCGGAGGTAAAAAACCTTTTCGTCAAAAAGGGACAGGTCGTGCCCGTGCGGGTTCTTCGCGCTCTCCTTTAATGCATGGCGGCGGTGTTGTTTTTGGCCCTGTTCCAAGAGATTTTTCTTATAGTATTCCTAAAAAAATGAAAGGGATCGCATTAAGAGAAAGCTTAAAAGCGAAATATCATGATCAACAACTTATTTGCATTGAAGATATAAAAGGAGAATTGAAAAAGACAAAAGAATTCGCTCAAATTCTAAAGAATTTAAAGTTAAGCGGGAAGATTTTAGGCGCTTTGGATGGCAGTGATAAAAGCATTCCGAGAGTCTCTCGTAATATTCGAGCTTTTTCTCTTATGCGCGTTCAAGATCTTAATGCGTATGATATTATGCGGGCGAAAAAATTATTTGTTTCAGAAACAGCGTTAAAATCGTTATTGGAAAGAATACAGAAATGATTACAGCTTACGATATTATTAAAACATTAGTTCGGACAGAAAAAGGGACGACTTTAGAAGATCAAAGAAAATACCTTTTTGAGGTTTCTGCACAAGCGAATAAGACGCAGATTAAAAAAGCTGTTCAAGATATTTATAAAGTTAAAGTTCAGGCAGTTAATATTATAATCGTTCCTGGAAAATTAAAACGAGTTCGTCAAGAAATAGGAAAAACTTCTGATTGGAAAAAAGCAATTGTCACTCTGCGTGAGGGACAGAAAATTGAGGTAACATAAGCCGTGGGATTAAGAAAATTTAAACCAACAACACCATCATTACGACATGCCATTCTTTCAGATTTTTCTGAATTGACAAAATCAAAGCCGGAAAAGTCTTTATTAAGGCCTATGAAAAAAACAGGCGGCCGTAATATGTATGGACGCATTACCATGCGTTATCGCGGTGGCGGGCATAAACGTA
>JAKQLT010000151.1 GCA_029567025.1 Candidatus Omnitrophota bacterium
GCTAATAACGAAACAAATGTTTTAGCGGTATTATCAAGATTCTTTTCTAATATCTCTGCGATTTTTAAAAATCCTTGTTCCAAAGCCCCGGTTTCTTCGCCAATCGCAATAATCTGACGCGCCATAGCAGAGAAAAAAGAGCTTCGCGATAAGGCTGTTGTGACGCTAACGCCATCTTGTATTTGCTTGATGGCTTCTTTTATCTGTTCTTGAAAAATCTCATTTTGAATAATATGTTGTGCGGATAAGAATGCGTTAACTGCTGAAATCCTATTTTCTAAAAGAAGGCCTAAGGCATGACAAAAACGGCTTAACTCTATTTGTTTTAAAAAATCACCCCAAAAGGGTATCTGTATCTTTAAAATGTCTATTTTTTTGCGTCCTGACGCCGAATGAATAAATTGCTTTACATACAAACTCATTAAAAAAATGATAAGCAAAGCCATCGGCCAAACCCGCATAAAAAAATGGCTTAAATTCAATAACGCGATCGTTACAAACGGCAACGGTTGATGCATATCCTCAAAAATAAAAATAATGCGAGGAATAACAACAGTTAATAAAATAAAAATGGTTATCAACCCTGTTATTAAAATAAGAAGTGGATAAGCCAAAGCCGAACGTATTTTATTAGATAAATCCTTTTGCTTTTCCAAATGACCGGCTAAAAGCTTGAAAACTTTATCTAAGCGCGCGCTTTGTTCGCCAGCCTGGATCATATCAATATAAAAAGAAGAAAATATTTTAGAATGCGGGCGTAAACCTTCTGATAAAGATCTGCCATTTTTAACATCGATAAAAACTTGTTCGATGAGAGCTTTAAATTTTAAATTTTTGATCTGCGGGATCATAATCTCAAAACAATGTAATAACGGCACGCAAGCGCCCATCGCATCAGCCATTTGACCTGTAAAAGTCAAAACATCTTGACGAGAAATATGACAAGAAAAATAAATCTTAGAACTCCTTTTAAAATTCTCATTTTGAAGTTTTAAAAAAACATCTACAGGCGTTAAGCCCCATTGAATAATTGTCTTAATCGCATTCTTTTGATCTGCGGCAGTCACAACTCCGTTTATGGTCTTATCCAAATCTTTTTTCGCGTTATAAATAAATTCCGGCATTTTTTATCCTTCTGATGAAACTCTTAAAATCTCTGCCCAAGTGGTCTTTCCTTCTAAAACTTTCTTTAATCCCGTTTCACGTAACGTTATCATGCCTGAAGAAACTGCCCGCGCTTTTATGCCAGAGGATGTTTCTTTTTTCATAACAGCCTCACGGATAGTATCGTCCATCACTAAAATCTCAAAAATCGCTTCTCGCCCCCAATAACCGGTTTTCCCGCATAAATCACATCCTAAAGGACCATACAAACGAAAGGACTCTTTTATCATTTCCGGACATTGTCGCTTGATCCAATCACGAAATTGATGAGATATTTCTTTTTCCGTCAATAATTTTTTACAATGAGGGCATAACACGCGCACTAAACGCTGCGCGATGAAACATTGAACAGTGCTTGTCATTAAATACGCTTCTATCCCCATATCTAAAAGCCGTGTTATGCCGCTTGCCGCATCATTCGTATGCAATGTGGAAAATATCACATGCCCGGTTAAAGCGGATAAAATCGCTATTTCCGCT
>JAKQLT010000215.1 GCA_029567025.1 Candidatus Omnitrophota bacterium
GAAATAATATCAGGCAATTGTATGCCTTTATCAAAGATTCCTTTAGGAACAGCTATTCATAATATTGAAATCAGTCCTGGTAAAGGCGGACAAATTGCTCGTTCTGCCGGGACATCAGCTTTATTAGTCGCCAAAGAAGGCGTTTATGCGTCTTTGCGTATGCCGTCGAGTGAGATTAGAAAAGTCCTTATGAATTGTCGTGCGACGATTGGCCAGATCGGTAATGTGGATCATGAAAGTGTTTCATTAGGGAAAGCTGGGCGTAAACGTTGGTTAGGGCATAAGGCAAAGGTTCGTGGTGTGGTTATGAATCCGCATGACCATCCGCACGGTGGTGGTGAAGGAAAAACGCCTCAAGGTAATCCGCATCCTGTGACGCCATGGGGAAAAGTCACCAAAGGATTAAAAACACGTAAGAAACAAAAATATTCTAATCAATTTATTGTGAAAAGAAGAGGATTAAAGTAATTATGACGCGATCGCTTAAAAAAGGTCCTTACATTGAAGAATCTTTAATGAAACAATTTCGGCGCATGGTCGCTTCTGGCCAAAGACAACCGATTAAAACTTGGTCTCGACGATCAACTGTTACGCCAGATTTTGTAGGGTATACGATCGCTATTTATGACGGAAGAAAACATATACCTGTTTTTATTACCGAAAATATGGTCGGGCATCGATTAGGGGAATTTGCTCCGACAAGAACTTTTAGGAAACACGGCGGTGTTAAGGCTAAGAAAGCCGCTGATTTAACATAAAAAGGATTAAAGGTCTCATGATTGCTCAAGCTCAAGCTAAATTTATTCGCGTTTCGCCGATTAAAGCGCGACAAGTGATAGATCTTATTCGAGGAAAAGATGTGTCCTCTGCGCAAACGATTTTAGCGCATGTGAATAAAGGCGCGACAAAATTGATTAACAAAGTTCTTAATTCCGCTATTAGCAATGCGAAACAAAAAGGATTAATGGAAGAACAGCTTTATATTTCTAAAATAACGTCCGATCAAGCGGCTGTTTGGAAACGATATCGTTCTGCTCCCTTTGGTCGTGCGACGAGCATATTAAAGAAGACAACACATTTAAAAATAGAATTAGATTTAATCACGAAATAAGTTAAGGAGGTTGTGTGGGTCAAAAAGTCAGTCCATTAGCAAATAGAATTCCTTATATCGAAAATTGGCGTAGCCGTTGGTTTGCGGATAAACAAACTCTTGTGCAAAACGTTATTGAAGATAAGAAGATTCGTAATTTTATTAGTAAGAGATTCGCACAGGCATCTATTTCTAAAATTGTTATTGAACGTTTAGCCGATAAGATCAAAGTGATTATTTTTACAGCCCGACCTGGCGTTATTATTGGACGACGCGGAGCTGATATTGACCGATTAAAAGAAGAATTAAGCAAGATTACGCCTAAGGAAGTGACTATTGACCCTCGAGAAATTAAAAATCCGGCCGTGGATGCGCAACTGATCGCGCAGAATATTGCTTTTCAATTAGAAAAACGTATTGCTTTTCGACGAGCGATGAAGCGCGCGATTGATAATGCCATGACATCCGGAGCCAAAGGAATTAAAGTCAAATGTTCTGGTCGTTTAAATGGCGTTGAAATGGCGCGTGCTGAAAGTTATAAAGTCGGGAAATTACCTCTTCAAACATTTCGTTCCAGAATTGATTATGGTTTTGCTGAAGCTTTAACGACTTATGGAATTTTAGGTATTAAAGTATGGGTTTATCGCGGTGATGTCATTAAAGAAATTAAACGGCAACAAAAACAATCCGTTAATGCGCCGGTAGAGAATACTTAATTAAGGAAAGAGAGAGTTATTTGTAATGGCTGTTATACCAAGAAAAGTTAAATTTCGAAAGGCTCAGAAAGGCAAAAATCGCGGCATGGCTTTACGCGGCCATGAAATTCATTATGGCGAATACGGTCTAAAAGCGCTTGAAAATGGTCTTGTGAAATCGAATCATATTGAGGCGTGTCGCGTAGCGGTTGCGCGTAAATTAAAAGGGGCTGGAACGCTTTGGATTAATATTTTTCCAAGTAAGCCTGTCACAAAGAAACCTGCGGAAACTCGTATGGGAAAAGGTAAAGGCGATTTGGATCATTGGGTTGCGAATGTGAAGCGAGGAAAAGTTCTTTTAGAATTAAGCGGTGTCCCAGAAGATTTAGCAAAAATGGTTTTTCGATTATTATCTTTTAAATTGCCCGTAAAAACAAAGTTCATTACACGCGCAGGGCATTAATCTTATTGGCAGAAAATATCGTTATGAAAACAAAAAACAAACAATTAAGAGAATTGACTAACGAAGAATTGATTCAGAAAGAACAAGGATTTAAAAAAGAGATCTTTGAATTGAATTATCAAAGAAAAATGGGAGCTGTTGAAAAACCTGCTCGTTTTCGCGCTCTCAAACGCAGTATAGCTAAAATTTTGACCATTTTAAAAGAAAGAGAAATAGAGAATGCCCGAGGCAACAGAAAGAATAAATAGAAGAAAATTTCTTCAAGGCATCGTCGTCAGCGATAAGATGAATAAAACGCGCGTGGTGCAAGTGCGATGGGATCAGAAGGATTCAAAATATTTAAAAACTGTCAGACGTGCGACAAAATATAAAGCGCATGATGAAAAAAATGAATCTAAAATGGGCGATAGCGTTCGTATTATGGAAACACGTCCTTTGTCTAAAGATAAACGTTGGACCATTGTGGCTATTTTAAAGAAGGCCTAAAAGAGGTTTAAAGAAATGATTCAATTAAAAACATTATTAGATGTAGCTGATAATACTGGCGCGCGCAAGGCTTCTGTTATAGGCGTTTTAAACGCTAAAGGAAGAAGCAATGCGAATATCGGAGATATTATAAAAGTAAATATTAAAGAATCTGCGCCTGAAGCCGCTATTAAAAAAGGCGAAAAGGCCCGC
>JAKQLT010000224.1 GCA_029567025.1 Candidatus Omnitrophota bacterium
TTCAACAGTTGCTATGACAAAAGGAGCGATTGGTTATGTAGGATTAGGTTATATTTCTTCATCGATAAAAGTTCTTGCTATCGATGGGGTTAAGGCTTCCAAAGAGTCTGTTTTAAGCGGAAAATATCCTATTGGCCGTCCATTGTTTATGTATACGAACGGCGCACCAAAAGGTTTGGCTAAAGAATTTATAGATTTTATTTTAAGTTCAAAAGGCCAAATGTTAGTTGAAGAAGATGGGTTTGTTTCATTAAAGTAAGATAAGAAATACGTTTATTTTCTTCTTAGGCACTGCAGGGATTTTCCCCCAACCCTGCAGTGCTATTTTAAAGGACCCGATGATGCATCCTCGAATAAAAGAAAAAATTTATAAATGGATTTTCACGGTCTTTGCGTTTTCCTCACTTGTTTTTCTTTTAGGAATTATTATTGTTCTTTTTAAAGAAGGCCTACCGATTTTTCAAAAGGTTAGTTTTTCAAAATTTATTTTTGGTAAAACATGGTATCCAACGTATGATCCGCCGGAATTCGGCATTTTGCCTTTGATATTAGCGTCTGTTTGGGTGACAGTAGGCGCGATTTTTATTTGTGTGCCTTTGGGCGTGGGAAGCGCTTTATATCTTCATGAGATTGCTGGATATAAACAAAGAGCGATATTAAAACCTTTAATTGAATTATTAGCCAGCATTCCTTCTGTTGTGTATGGTTTTTTTGGCATGATGATCTTAACGCCATTTTTGCAGAATATTTTTAATTTGCCGACGGGCTTAACGGCTTTAAATGCGAGCATTATTTTAGGAATTATGGCCACCCCTACGGTTTGTAGTTTGGCGGATGATGCTCTTAATTATGTCCCTAAAGCTTTTCGAGAAGCGTCTTTTGCCGTCGGAGCTAATCGTTGGCAGACATTGACAAAAGTTGTTATTCCTGCCGCTGGGTCTGGAATTTCAACAGCTATTATTTTAGGGATGAGCCGTGCTATTGGTGAAACTATGACGGTGTTAATGGTCGCGGGAGGTGCTTCTGCCATTCCAAAATCTTTTTTTCAGCCGGTGCGTCCTATGACAGCCGCCATTGCCGCGGAAATGGGAGAAGCTCCAATGGGCGGAGATCATTATCACGCGCTTTTTGCGATTGCGCTTGTTTTATTTTTAATTACGTTTGTTTTTAATATTATTGCGGAAATTATCAGCCGTCGTTATCGAATAAAGTTAGGGTTAAGCGGATGAAAAAAAATAACGATATTATTCAGCAGATAGGGTTTTCCATTTTATTTTTTTGTATTATCATAACGCTTTTTTTCTTAGGCCTTATTATATTTTTTATTAGTATTCGCGGCATGAGCGTTATTTCATGGGAATTTTTAACGCAAGTTCCTAAGTCATCGATGACTCAAGGAGGAGTTGCTCCGGCCATCGTTGGGACTTTTTATCTTACGTTAGGGGCAATTCTTTTTGCCTTGCCGTTAGGTTTGGCTTGCGCGATTTATTTATGTGAATACACGCCCAAAGGATTTGTTGTGAATCTTATTCGGGTAAGTATTAATAATTTGGCTGGCGTGCCATCTGTTGTATTTGGACTTTTTGGTTTAGCGGTCTTTGTAAATTTCTTTGGTTTCGGCGTTTCTATTTTATCGGGAAGTCTTACGTTAGGGATTGTTATTTTACCTTTGATTATTTCATCGACGCAAGAAGCCCTTATGGCGGTTCCGCAATCTATTCGGGAAGCGTCGCTTTCTTTAGGAGCGACAAAGTGGGAAACAATAAAGAATATTGTCTTACCGACGGCATTACCAGGAATTTTAACAGGTGTTATCTTAAGCATCGGCCGTGCCGCGGGTGAAACCGCGCCTATTCTTTTTACAGCCGCGGCTTTTTATATGCGGGGTTATCCTAAATCAATTTTTTCAGAAGTTATGGCACTGCCATATCATATTTATGCGCTTATGACCGAAGGAGCGCATCCGGATAAACAACGCGCGATTGCTTACGGATGCAGTTTGATTCTTTTATGGTTAGTTTTATTAATATCCGGTTTTGCTATTTTTATTCGACAAAGACAAAGGGGTGTTCATGGATAAGAAAATAAAAATTAAAGCTAAACATGTTGATTTTTTTTATGGCAAAAGCCAGGCCTTAAAAAATATTAATATGGATATCTTTGACTGTGATGTTACCGCGATTATCGGGCCGTCGGGTTGCGGAAAATCCACGTTTATTCGTTTGTTAAATCGTATGCATGAATTAGTGCCGCATACGAATGTTACGGGCGAAGTCTTGCTTGACGGTCAAAATATTTTTTGTTGTTCGATGGATGCTGTCGAAGTTAGAAAACGCGTCGGCATGGTCTTTCAAAAGCCGAATCCTTTTCCGAAAAGTATTTTTGACAATATTAGTTATGGATTAAAGGTCAATGGGATAAAAGATAAATATTTTATTGAAGAGAAAGTGGAAAGGTCGTTAAGGAAAGCGGCATTATGGGAAGAGGTTAAAGACAGATTGTATGATAGCGCGCTTAGGCTTTCCGGTGGGCAACAACAGCGCTTGTGTATCGCAAGGACATTGGCAGTTGAGTCAGAAACAATTTTGTTTGATGAGCCCTGTGCGAGTTTGGATCCTATTTCAACAGCGAAAATAGAGGAATTGATATTAGAATTAAAAAAGGACTATACAATTGTGATTGTTACCCATAATATGCAACAAGCGGCGCGAGTTTCAGATTATACCGCCTTTTTTTTGATGGGCGAATTAATCGAATTTGGAAAAACACAGGAAATTTTTACAGCGCCTAAGGATAGCAAAACTGAGGCGTATATTACCGGAAGATTCGGATAATTTTAAAAACTAAAAAAGGGGATTATTTTTATGGAACGGCATTTTCATGATGAATTACAAGAGCTTAAAACGGAATTATTGAAAATGGCGACAAAGGTCGAGGAATTGATCTATAAGTCCATTCAAGCGTTGAAACAACAAGATAAAGATTTAGCCCAAAGTGTTATTGATCAGGATTATGAGATTGATCAAATAGAGAACATTGTTGAGG
>JAKQLT010000231.1 GCA_029567025.1 Candidatus Omnitrophota bacterium
GGTGGTCAGATGCGGGATTTTATTTATGTCAAAGACGCGGTGGATGTTGTGGCTTTTTTTATTGAGCATTCTCAAATAAACGGCATTTTTAATGTCGGTACGGGCAAGGCGCGCAGTTGGAATGATTTAGCTCTTGCGATATTTCAAGCCGTCGGGAAAACGCCTCATATTCAATATTGCGATATGCCGGAGACGTTACGTCCGAGATATCAATATTTTACTCAAGCGGATATGTCTCGGTTAAAAGGCGTGGGATATCAAAAACCGTTTACATCGCTTGAAGAGAGCGTTAAGGATTATGTGAAATATCTTAAAGATAAAACGTATTGGTAAGACATTAAGGAGGTTTTTCTCATGATGTATATTTTAGCTGTTGCTGGAATATGTGTTTTAATCGGCATTATTATCATTATAAAAGAATTACGCGTGCCCAAAGAGGAAGCAGAGGCCGTTGCCGTCACGAAACCCGAGGAATTAAAGGCGTTTAAAATAGAGCCAGCAAATAAAAAAGATAAAAAGAATAGAAAAGATCAGGTTGTTTCTTTAGCGCAGGATATTTTAGATAAAAAAGAAAGCGCGCCAGAGATTAAAGAAGGCAATTTAAAAGCGCAAGAAACATTGCCAGAAGAAGATTCTGCTCAAGTCGAGAAAGTTGAGATTGTTAAAAGGGTTGAAGATAGCGCGGAAAAAAATAAAGAAGACCAAAGAGAGGCGTTTGTGCAGGAGCTTCAAGCGATACACAGACATGAGCCAAATTTTTTAGACGAAGAAAAAGAAAGTTTAAAAAAACAGATAGAGGGCCAGCAACAAAGAATCAGCCAATTAGAAAGTGAGGTTGTTGCCTTACAGTCTCAATGTCGCGTAGCCGAACAATCGGTTGAAACGCAAATTTCCGAGAAAACGCAAATATTTGTGGATAAAATTGTCGTATTGCAAAAAGAAAATAGCGAGCTCGCGCAAGAGTTAAAAAATGTGAGGTCCTTAAATGCTCAAATGGCTGAAAAGGAAAATACTTTGAATTTTGAGCTTGCGAAATATCGCGCTCAGGCCTTGGCGTTAGAGCATATTTGTGAAGATTTAAAAAAACAAAATGAAGAATTAAGCAAAATAAATAAAGAGTAATATATGGCTGAAGAAAATAATACAATAAATCCGCGTGTGATTTACGCGGAAGATATTATGACTGAGGATGTGCAGGTTATTTCTCATAAGGCCTCTATTGTGGAAGTCGCACACTTGATGTTGCGTATTCGTGTAAGCGCTTATCCGGTTGTGGATGACGATAAGAAAG
>JAKQLT010000234.1 GCA_029567025.1 Candidatus Omnitrophota bacterium
TCTTAAAATCATTGTGGAGGGAATAGAGTCAATAAAAATATGTCAGCGATATGATTCTGTTATCAATATATTTGTTGAGATTACAGATTATTGTAAATGTCCGTCTAGTTTAGAAATAGTTAAATTAGGCAATAAAAGCAATTGGGATAGAAAAACAATGTTTAATTATTTAAATCAAGAAAGAGATCAAAATCCTAAAGTAGATTTTTCTTTAGATGAAAGGTCTATAGAATATTTTGTAAATTTTAGACCTTTTGAGAAAACAGATATTATTTATAGTGAATTAAATTGCTGCTCTTCATAAAAAAGATTATTTTTTTGTTTTATAGCGTTTTCAAACTGGTGCCAAAATGGCACCGGTTGATTCTTAAAACGGGGGAGAAGATGAATAAAGATACAGCTTTTTTTATTATTCTCATGAATAAAATATTGCATTATGCGTATAATTTAAATATGATATCCGTCAAGGAAAAATTTTTATGATAACTCTCGAGCAAACAAAATATCACGCTGAGATTTTATCGAATCGCGTTAAAAAACGTTATGATCATTTAAGAAAGCGTTTCGCGCGTGAAGGCATTGATTGTTTTCGTCTGTATGATTGGGATATTCCGGAGGTGCGCGCGGTGGTGGATTGGTATGCGGGGCATTTGGTTATCGCGGAATATGAACGCGAACAAACCGGGCCAGAATGGATTTTTCAAATGGCCAAAGCTGTGGCGCAAGTTTTAAGTGTCCCGACGGAGAAAACACATGTGAAAAAACGACGGACTAAAACAGAACAAGGCCCGCGTTATGAGAAATTAAATACCAAAGGCGAACGCATTAATGTCCGTGAACGTCAGTTGCAGTTTTGGGTCAATTTGGATGATTTTCTGGACACTGGATTATATTCGGACCATCGGGACACACGCGTTATACTTTCGAAATTATCGCAAGGCAAGGATTTCTTAAATTTATTTGCTTATACAGGGGCTTTTACTTGTGCCGCGGCTTTAGGCGGCGCTAAGACAACAGTGACGGTTGATAGATCAGCGACTTATCAGAGCTGGGCCAAAGATAATTTAGTTTTAAATGGATTGGCGGGCCCGCAACATACGTTTATTCAGTCAGATGTTTTTAAATATTTAGAAAAGGCGTCCCGGGAAGGCCGTCGTTTTACTTTAGGTTTTATTGATCCGCCATCATTTTTTCAGGACCAGATGGCCAAATCCTCTTTTGATATGAATCGGGATCATCCGGTGCTGATACGCCATGTTTTAAAAGTTATGGCACCGGGCGCGACAGTTTTTTTCTCAACTAATCATCAGCGTTTTGAGCCGCGATTGGAAAATCTGCCTGTGAAGGATTTAAAAGAATTAACGCCGCAAACGATTCCTGAAGATTATCGTAATCGGCAAGTTCATCGATGTTGGCAGATGACGGCAATATAAGTAAAAAGGTAAAAGGAAAAAGGTAAAAGCTAAAAGCTTAAAGGTTGAAATATAATCAAAGACGAAAAAAGAAAAAATGATTTTCGATAGAATAGAAAATTTAAAATTATACGCGCAAATTCCGTATATAAAAGACATCATACAATTTATTAAAGAAAAAGATTGTTTGTCTCTCTCCGTCGGAGAAATTCCTATTAGAGGAAAAGACCTTTTCGTGCGAGTGGCTGAATATGTAACGTCGCCTTCTGTGGAGAGGCGTTTGGAGGCGCATCATATTTACGCAGATGTGCAATGTGTTGTTTCAGGGGTTGAGATGATGGGCTTTTCTACACAAAAGAATTTAGCTGTATTAACAGCGTATGATAAAAAAGAAGATATAGAATTTTTAGAAACGCCAAAAGATAAAAACAGCGTTATCGTTTATCCCAACGAATTTGTTGTTTTTTTGCCCTATGAACCGCATCAGCCCGGATGCCTTTATCAAAAGGCTACAACGGTTAAGAAGCTTATTTTTAAAGTAAAATGGATTTCTTCCTTTGAAAATGATGCAGGGCGAAGCGGGATTTTTTAAGATAAAAAATAATAAGAAAGAAATTTTATGTTAGAAGGATTCACCTTGTTTGCGGATTGGCTGGTCTACGGTGTTTTAAAGATGCCGAAAACTTCTCAAGCCGCGCTGAGTTTTCATTTTTTTATTGAGGATATCATAAAAATATTTGTTTTGTTAATTCTTATGATTTATGTGATTGGCTTTATGCGCGCTTCTTTGAATATGGATGCTGTCCGTCGGTATTTATCAGGGAAAAATCGTTTTCTTGGTTATGTCTTGGCTTCTTTGTTCGGCGCGGTGACGCCTTTTTGTTCTTGTTCCAGCATTCCTTTATTTTTAGGTTTTACGCAGGCACGGATTCCTTTGGGCATTACTATGGCGTTTTTAATAACATCTCCTATGGTCAATGAAGTTGCGGTTGTGCTTTTAGGCAGTTTATTGGGATTAAAATTCATGTTGCTTTATGTGTCTTTAGGGATTTTATCTGGAATATTCGGCGGATGGTTTTTTGATTTTATTCGTGCCGAGAAATATTTATTGCCGTTAAACGATAATATTGTTTCCAGAGGTCCTTTTAAAAAATATGGAACAGAAGATTTGATCTTAACGTTATCTGATCGGCATATGTTCGCGACATATGAACTTAAAAATATTCTTCGTCGTGTTTGGAAATGGATTTTTTTAGGCGTTGGATTAGGCGCGTTATTGCATGGTTATGTCCCGGATGGATTTATCAGCCGATATTTTGGCGGAGAGTGTTTTTGGAAGGTTCCGGCTGTCGTTTTAATTGGCGTTCCTCTTTATGGCAACATACAAGGCGTTATTCCTATTGCGCAGACTTTGATTGAAAAAGGGTTGCCCATTGGAACCGCGATTGCTTTTATGATGAGTTTATCCTGCGCGAGCATTCCAGAATTTATGATGTTAAAACAGGTTATGCGCTGGCGGTTACTTTTGATATTCTTTTTATTATTGCTTTTTTTATTTACCCTGTGCGGTTGGATTTTAAATATTATTTTTTAATTAAGGAGGTTGTATGGACAGAGCTGTTTTTCAAGATCGCAAATTGAATTTTTTTGAAAAATATCTTACCGTTTGGGTTTTTGTTTGTATTCTTTTGGGAATCGTATTAGGCAAAATCGCGCCTCAAGCGGCACAATTTTTAGACGGGATAGCGATTAATATTAATGGAGCGCCGGTTGTTTCCATCCCTATCGCGATTTGTTTGTTTTTTATGATGTATCCGATTATGGTCAAAATTGATTTTGCCGAAGTCATCAAAGCGGGAAAATCTCCGAAACCTGTTGGATTAACACTTTTTGTGAATTGGCTCATTAAGCCATTTACGATGTATGCCGTTGCATTATTTTTCTTGGGATTTCTCTTTAAAGGATTTATCGGCGAGGAAGCGGTTGATTTAGTCAAGCTTCCTCCGGGCGCAGATTGGGCTATTGGTTCTATTTATGGCTCTGGCATGGTCGTCATGCATGAAGGTGTTAAAATGCTTCAAGTGCCTTTATGGCGCAGTTATTTCGCCGGATGTATTTTGCTTGGCATTGCGCCGTGTACGGCTATGGTTTTAGTTTGGGGATTTTTATCTAAAGGAAATGATGGACATACGTTAGTCATGGTTGCGATCAATTCTTTAACGATGTTATTGCTTTATGGTATGTTAGGCGGATTTCTTTTGGGTGTTGGCAAGATGCCGGTTCCTTGGCAGGCGTTGTTGTTATCGATCGCTATTTATGTGGCTTTACCTTTAATCGCTGGATATTTTTCAAGACAATGGATTATTGGACATAAAGGGATTAATTGGTTTAATCAAAAATTTTTGCATATTTTATCTCCGGTTTCTATCGTCGCTTTACTTTGTACACTTGTTCTTTTATTCTCTTTTAAAGGTGAAATTATTTTATCGCAACCTCTAACTATTTTATGGATAGCCATGCCGCTTTTTATTCAAACATGTTTTATTTTTTTTCTGACTTATTGGATGGCGAAGAAGTTGCGTTTAAGTTATGCAGACGCGGCGCCGTCCGCATTAGTTGGGGCGAGCAATCATTTTGAAGTCGCTATTGCGACCGCGACTATGCTTTTTGGGCTTTCATCGGGCGTGGCTTTAGCAAAAGTCGTCGGAGTTCTTATTGAAGTCCCGGTTATGCTTATGCTTGTGCGCGTTTGTTTAAAAACACAATATTGGTTTAAATAAAAAGAATTTTAAAAGGAAAAGTGAATTTTATGAAAAAACGTGTTCTTATTTTATGTACAGGAAATTCTTGCCGTTCGCAAATGGCGGAAGGCATTTTGCGTTATTTAGCGGGCGATAAATTCGAAGTCTTTAGTGCTGGCACAAAACCATCAGAAGTGAATAAAACAGCGATAAAAGTGATGAAAGAAATAAACATTGATATTTCCTCACATCGTTCAAAACATGTGAATGAATTCCGAAATCAAAAATTTGATTATGTGATTACGGTGTGTGATAACGCCAAAGAATCTTGCCCTTTTTTCCCTGGAGCGACAAAAATTCTCCATTTTCCTTTTCCTGATCCGCCTCACGCAGAAGCTGAAAGTGAGTCTGTTTTAAATGAGTTCCGTAAAGTCCGAGATATGATTTTGAAGAAATTTGAAGAATTCGCGACTTTTTAAAATCTTATTATTGGACATTTTAAAGAATATCGTTAGAATACAAGGAAACATTTAAGAGAAAAGAGATGAAATGCTTGATAAAAATAAAAAACGATATCGTTTAAGAATTATTGTGCCAGCGTTTCCCGCCTTTAATGTGTATTCTTATATTGCGGATAAAACTACGGCTTTAGGCCCGGTGTGGGTCGCGACCTGCGCGAATAAATTGAACAATTGGGATGTGGAAGTGATTGATGAAAATAATTTACGCCTTCATGGTCCGCGCGCTGAATTTGGGGCTGATCACGAATATTTGCAAAAAATTCGTCCGGCAGATGTTGTCGGCTTTTATGGCGGGCTGACCTCAACCGTTCCACGTCTGTATCAATTAGCAAAATTTTATAAAAACAAAGGATGCATCACTTTAGGCGGCGGCCAGCATTTTTTAGATGAGAATACACAAGAAGGCCTTGAGAATCATCTGGATTATATTATGCATGGTGAAGGAGAAGATACGATTCAGGAGTTGCTAACGGCGTTTGAAAATCAAAATGATGTCCAGAAGGTAAAAGGGATTTCTTATCTGAAAGATGGTAAAGTTTTTTCGACGGCTGAACGCGAAAAAATTGAAGATTTTGATAAATATCCTCTTCCGGATTTTTCTTTGGTGCGTTATGCCAAAATAAAAATGTTTCCGGTAAGCCGTATTCGTGGATGTGGGATGCATTGTGAATTTTGTACCGTGAAAGATGAAATCCGCTGCGCTTCCGCGGATCGACTGATGGAGCAAATCAGTTTGGCTGTTGAAAAACATGATGCCCGCCATTTTTTTGTGGTTGATGATCTTTTTGGCCAACAACGCGCCGAGACTCTTCGTTTTTGTCAGATGCTTAAGGATTATCAACAGCGGATTAACATACGTTTGGATTTAGCGGTCCAGATTCGTTTGGATAAGGCGCGTGATTCTGAGCTTCTTTTAGCCATGCGTCAAGCAGGAATTAATATTGTGTGTATTGGCATAGAATCTCCTATTGAAGAAGAATTGCAGATGATGAATAAGCATTTGAAAAGTGAAGATATGATTAGGCAGATTAGTATTTACCATAAATTCGGATTTATGGTACATGGGATGTTTATTTTTGGGTATCCACCGAAAAAAGATTTTCCTTTTAAAATTACCATTGAAGAACGCATCAAACGTTACCGTGATTTTATTAAAAAAGCACGCATTGATACGATTCAAGTTTTATTGCCAGTGCCATTACCAGGAACGGAATTTCGAGATCGGTTAAAGAAACAAAATAGAATTTATCCGAAAGAGCGGATTGGCTGGGAATATTACGACGGGAATTTCCCTTTATTTGAACCGGATGCCCCTGATACGCCCGAAGCGATGCAAGAAGCGATTAAGCAAATTATGGGGAAATTTTACCGTTTCAGGTATGTTTTTATGATTGGCGTTAACGTTATCTTGTTTCCGGCTATTCTTTTTTATTTTCATAATATTCAAGAGGGATGGCGACCGTGGTATCGTCAATGGCGTAATCATTTAGTTCGCGTGGCGGGCTGGATTACGATGCGCGGATGGAAAACAGCTTTTAAGAAAGATTCGTTTAGTGATAATTTGCAAAAAGCAAAAAGAGATTTAAAGACGGTAAAAAAATAATTATTGTTTGAATAATTTTTTTAAGGCAGAGCGTTAAGATCCTCTGCCTTTTTTGTTTTTTAAGGGAGCTTTAAAAATTTTTCTTGCCAAAACGAAAAAAGAGAGTATATAGTGAAACTGTGAACCTTGTAAGGAAAGGGGAGCAGGTCTTGAACCTCAAATTTCTACCAAAAATAAATAGTGATACCGTAAGGGCAATTCTTTGAAAAGAGAATTGCCCTTTTTCTTTTATCGCTAACTTTGCGCAGTTTCTTCTACGAGCGTCAGTAAAACAGAATCGCAATGTTCTTGCCAAGAAAAATAAATGTATGCCGATGAGGTTTTTAAGGCATAAAAAAATTATCTTATAAAACAGGAGGTGGCTATGAAGAGATTCGTAGATGTGCCAGCGGAGGAAATCATCGCAGGCAACGCGGAGACAGTGCTCCATTCTGATTCTAAACGAGCCTGTCTTGTGCTTTGCGCGTATGATTCGATGAAAAAAATAGGAGGTCTTGCGCATGCAATGTTTTTATCAGGACCTGCGGCAGAAAAAAAACATACATCCGCCGCTATTCGTGAAGCGGATCGCGCGATTGATGAAATGCTTAATGACATGATGATGATGGGCGCGAAAAAAGATAATATTGAAGTTTGTTTTATTGCTGGGGAAAATGTCCCTCATAAAAAAGATGACGCAGAATATAATAAAACGCTTCGTCAAGCGCTTAATGTTCTTAAAGAAAAACATATTAAATATCGAGAAGATTCTTTGACGGACGTTGGGAATAAACATGTGTGTTTTGATGTTGAAACAGGAAGCGTTTCGACTGTGGATTAAAGAAGTTTTTACGGGCTTTCTTATCAAGAGATAAATCAGAAGGCCGGAAAGGAATAAAAAGCCTATGAATGTCAACCAAAAAAGAGATATTGTCTTATTAGGGCATGCTCATTGTGGCAAAACAACATTAGCAGAGAGCATGCTTTTTTTATCTGGCGCGATTTCACGTAAAGGTGATGTGATGCAGGGAAATTCGATAAGCGATTTTAATGAAGATGAACGTGAACGGAAGATATCTATTAACGCGAGCTTTTTAAATACCACA
>JAKQLT010000236.1 GCA_029567025.1 Candidatus Omnitrophota bacterium
ATCAAAAATCGAAGGAAACTTTAGCAAAAATTAAATATTGTGTCTTCTGTGAGTCCAATTTTTCGGGGATAGCTCAAAGATATAAAAGAAATTTTCAGAAAATTTTATGAAAAAATACACGATAGAATAATTTTTAAATCGCTTCAATTAGATGAAAATCGTAAATTTGTAGAATATAACAAATTTATTAGTGAAGTTAGCGTTTTTCCAAGTGCTCGCTGGAAATCAAAACATTATTAATAATGCATTGTAAGTTCTTTAACTTGTATTTATCCATTACGACCGCCGCGCCGGCTTGTAGCCAGCAGCGCCGGTCGAATAATAACTGAGTTTTCTAATAAAAGTCACGGCTATATTTTAAACATTCTGGCCAGAACGGCGCGCGTGCCTCCGGCCCACACCGCCGTTCTGGAAAAAACTAAAGTTATTTCCAAACAGGTGTTTCCTAAAAATAATTGTTATCAATTAAGATTTTTGTATTTTAAACTTTGGGGCAGCGGGGCCAACGCCTAACAGCTGCGTATCCGCTGCGGCCTCCCGTTCGGTCGGCCTCGGGCTTCGCCAAATTCGACCGCCCAAGAAACGCAAGCGTTTCTAAGGGCGCTCGAACTTCGGATACGCGCGACGTTAGACGAAAGGCCCCGCTGCCGGCCTCATTACAACCATCTTTGTTCTCAGCTCGCTCGCTGGGCGCTCGCAGAGCTTCGAAAATATGCATTAAATAATCCATAACAAGAACGACATCAATGTTAAGTCCTCCGTTTTCGCGGCGCGCTCGGTTGCACCTCGCACCGCCGCGAAAAAAAGCAACCATAATTATATATCTTTCAATTTTTCAAGTTTATCTTGACAAACACAAAACGATTTAATATAATTCAATATATACCAAAAATAAGAGATATAAATGAAAAATAAATCCGTTTTGTGCCGTGTTTTTTTAATTTCCTTATACTTTTCAATAATTCCATTGATTTCTTTATCTATGGACCTTTTTTTTATTTTCAACAAATCTCTTTTAAGTAATAACCCTTCTAAAACTTCATCTCTTAAAATATTGAATTTTTGCATTGCTTTCATATTAAAAATAAAGGAGTTCCAACAATGTTGAAAAAAATCGTTATATCGATTTTTATTATATTGCTGCTTGCTTTTGGCGTATTCGCCCAAACCGCTCAAACAATAACTTTAAAACCGGGGTTCAATTTCATCAGCTTTACCGCCTCAATTTCATCAACTCCTGCGCAGTTAAAAACACAAAACCCGGCCATAGAAGATATTTATCTTTTCAGCGCGGCGGCCGGAAGTTTTTTAAGCGCAACAGAGGGCACTCTGTCAACATTATCCGCTGGTAAAGGATATATAATAAAAAGCAACTCTGCTTATGATACCGTTATTAGCATTCCCGGCGATGCCGTTCAAACGATCGGAAATATTAATTTAAAAACAGGTTTTAATCTTATAGGCTTTTCAAAAATACCGGCAACCACGCTATCATTCAGTTCGTTAATGAACGTATATCCAGCTATTAAAGGCATCTATAAATGGAGCCCTGCGGCCGGAAGTTTCATACAAGTTGTTAGAGATAACAGCGGAGCAGTAACGCAGTTAGACGGTGCTGATCCTTCTTTTAAAGCCGGCGATTCGTACTTTTTCAATATGGCAGAAGATACCACG
>JAKQLT010000241.1 GCA_029567025.1 Candidatus Omnitrophota bacterium
GCGGGCCATGTCCGTAACTTCTTCCGGACGTTCATCAATAAGAAGAACAATTAAAATACTATCCGGATTATTTTGCATAATAGAATTCGCGATCTTTTGCAAAAGAACTGTTTTACCACTATACGGTTGCGCCACAATAAGCGCGCGCTGGCCTTTTCCTAATGGCGTCAGCAAATCCATAATACGCATAGAAATCTCTTCTTTAACTGTTTCTAACACAATGCGGTCTTTCGGATAAACCGGCGTTAGATTATCAAAGAAAATCTTCTCCTTACATTTTTCCGGATTCTCATAATTGACCGCTTCCACTTTTAAAAGAGCAAAATATTTCTCTCCTTCTTTCGGCGGACGAATATGTCCGCTCACCATATCGCCGGTCTTAAGATCAAACCGCCTGATTTGTGATGGCGAAACATAAATATCATCCGGACAAGGAAGATAATTATAATTGACACTCCGCAAAAAGCCAAATCCTTCTGGTAAAATTTCCAATGTTCCTTCTCCGAACATCAACCCTGCTTTTTCGGCTTGCGCTTGCAGAATCTTAAAAATAAGATCCTGTTTTCTAATTCCGCTCACGCCTTGAATGCCCATATCCTTAGCGAATTTCGTAATCTCGGACATTTTCATATCTTTCAATTTTGTAATGTCCACGTAATCTGCTGGAATATTAACATTATCTTTTCGCGATTGCGGTTGCTGTTGTTGCATAGGCGCAACATTTTTTTCTTCCGTTTCTATAGCGTTTTCTTGTTCTGTGACTTTTTTGTCTTTGAGGACAGTTCGTGCCATATCTTCACCACCTGTTTTCTTGTTTGTTTAATTGTTCCACCATTATCTATAATAAAATTCGCCAAGCGAATCTTTGTCTTAAGAGGCATCTGCGCTTTGATACGACGAATCGCCTCTTTTTTAGGAATCTTTAATTGACCGACCGCGCGTTTTATTTGAATATTTTGAGAAGCTTTTACCACAATCGTGGCATCAACTTTTCGATGTAACCCTGATTCAAATAACAACGGAACCTCTAAAACAATAACGCCATTTTTCTTTTTTTGAGCGTCAATAAATCCTCCTATTCTTTGTTTAACAATGGGATGTATAATTTTTTCTAAAATTTTTAATTTTTTCTTATCTTGAAAAACAATCTGCGCTAATTTCTTACGATTTATTCTTTTTTTTTCTAAAATCCCTGCGCCAAAAATCTTAATAATTTTTTTATAACCCGATCCCGAAGGCGCAATAACCTCATGCGCGATATCATCCGCGCTAATCACTTTGGCCCCTAATCGAGCAAACATTTTAGCCGCGGTTGATTTTCCTGTTTTTAAACTTCCTGTTAAGCCGATAACACGCATTCGTACATTTTTTTGTATTCAAGGGCAGAACGATCCCAACGAAAATCCGCTTTAAACGCATTTTCAACAAGCCCTTGAAATGTTTTTTTATTATGAAAAGTTTTTATGGCTTGCTCTATGACTTCTGAAAAAGCTTCTTGCGTGTAATCATTAAATCCGAATCCATTGCTATCTCCAACAGCTGGGCCTTTAAAAGCAATACTTGTGTCCATAAGTCCGCCCGTGCGAAAAACAATAGGAATTGTCCCATAGCGCATACTAATCATCTGGCTTAATCCACAAGGCTCAAAACGCGACGGCATCAAAAAGAGGTCTGCGCCCGCATAAATCTGATGCGCCATTTTTTCGTCAAAATTCTGCAAAAAAACTATTTTTCCAGAATGAGTCTTAGCCATTTTCTTTAAACGATCTTCGTAGCGACTATCTCCCACGCCTTGAATAATAAGCTGACATTCCTTTTCTGCGATGGCCTCCCAAACGTCTAAAATAAGATCAATGCCTTTTTGATGCGACAAACGGCTCACCATCCCAAAAAGCGGACAATCGGCAATATCAAATCCCATTTTTTTTTGAAGATGGTTTTTATTAATGATTTTCTTTTCTTTAAAATTATCTTTCCCATACTTCTGAAAAATAATAGGATCCTTTTGAGGATTCCAAACTTCATAATCAATCCCATTTAAAATCCCATGAACATCACTATTTAAATTCTTAATCACATCATCCAAACCACATCCTAACGCTTTAGTTTTTATCTCCTGCGCGTATCTTGGGCTAACAGTCGAGACCTTATCACTATAAAGGATGCCCGCCTTTAAAAGATTGATTTGATTAAAAAATTCAAACGGACCGCCGAGACTAAAAAGTCTCGGATTGAGCCCTAAAGAATGAGCTTGATCTTGAGGAAAAACTCCTTGAAAAGCTAAATTATGGATTGTTAAAACACTTTTCATATTCTTAAAAAACGGATCCACACAATAACGTTCTTTTAAATAAAC
>JAKQLT010000004.1 GCA_029567025.1 Candidatus Omnitrophota bacterium
TTTCGGTTGTAACAAAATCGAATGTTATTAAAACAACAGATGGTCGTTTTTCGCGTGTCGCTAAGTGCATAGCTAAGGAATATCCTGAAATTCAATGTGACGAATGGTATATTGATATTATGACAGCGAAATTGATTGATGAAGCCAGACGCAAAGATTTTCAGGTTATTGTCTTACCCAATCTTTACGGAGATATTTTAACAGACGAAGCGGCTCAATTACAAGGCGGTGTGGGAACAGCTGGGAGTGCGAATATCGGCACACGGTATGCGATGTTTGAAGCCATTCATGGAAGTGCGCCGCGGATGGTTAAAGAAGCGCGCGCTCAATTCGCGGACCCATCTTCGATGATTCGGGCTAGCGCGATGTTGTTACGCCATATAGGGCATCTTGATAAGGCGGAGAAAATTGATATGGCCCTTGAGATCTGTGGTCAATTTGAAAGAAAAAAAGTGATTACAGGACGAGAAACAGGTGTAACAGCGCGAGAATATACGCAATATTTATTGTCATGGATCGATAAAAAAGATCTTAAAGAGTCATGGGAAAAAGAAATAGATAAGATAAAAAGACAATTGCGGTTTTTAGGATTTTTTATATTATATCCTCGTTCTGTTACCATACAGAATGAGGATTTTTTTAAAATATTTTTGAGATTGTTTAAAGAATGGAATATCAAAATCATCAAATAAAATGTTGTATTAAAGATTTTGGAATGATGAGTTATGAAGAGGCTTATCAGCTTCAGAAAAGGCATATGGAAGAAGCTGTTTCTTATCAAAAAAATTTTGTTTTGTTAGGGGAACATCCGCCTATTTTGACCTTGGGACGTTTGACAAAAAAAGAACATCTTTTGGTTTCTCGGGATCTTTTGCAACAAAAAGGAGTGGCAATAAAAGATGTTGACCGGGGAGGCGATATTACGTTACATGCTCCCGGACAACTTGTCGTTTATCCGATTTTTTGTTTAGAACAACTCGGAAAGGATTTAAAAAAATATTTAATCCAATTAGAACAAGTTGCGATTGATTTATTAAATGATTTTGGTATAGTGGCTAATAGACTCGAGGGAAAAACAGGTGTTTGGGTCAAAGAAAAAAAGATTGCTTCTGTTGGTATTGGCGTAAAAAAATGGGTTACATTTCATGGGATAGGAATTAATATTCAGACCGATTTAGATCTTTTTTCTTTTATTAAACCTTGCGGATTAGATGTTGTGATGACCTCTTTAGCGGAACTAAAAAAGGATGTTTTCTCAATGGAAGAAGTGAAGTCAAAAGTGATAACACATTTAGTGCGTATTTTTAATTTAGAATTAAAATAAAAAAATATGAAAAATATTGTTTTACCTGATTTGGGAGAAGGCATAGAAAACGGAATTATATCTGCTATTTATGTCCAAGAAGGTGATTGGATTAAAGACGGAGATGATATTGTGGAGCTTGTAACGGATAAAGCCGCTTTTAATGTCCCCTCAACCTGTTCTGGAAAAATAAAGAAAATCAATGTGCGTCAAGGACAAGAAATTTTTATTGGAGAAATTCTTTTAATTTTAGAATAATTCTTAAAAATGATAGAGGATAAACATAAAAAAAGACGAATTCTTTTAATGTATATCTCGCGGGTTTCTGGCCATCGTCAGGCGACCGTAGCTATTAAGAAGTCTTTAAAAGAATTGTGCCCTGATATTCAAGCGCCGACGATTAATGGATTTGGCCATGCATATCCTCTTGTGGAAAATATTGTAAATCGCGCGTATATGAGCGTGATTAAAAGGACCCCGAAAGTTTGGGATTATTTATATGATAATCCTAAAGTGATTAGACGGACGGAGTCCATCAAAAATCGAATTTATAAATCAAGCGAAAAAAAGATTGGCCCTTTATTGGAACGTTATAAACCGGATATGGTTGTCTGCACGCAGGCTTTTCCTTGTGGGATGGTGGCGCATTATAAAAGGACTCATCATGTTGCTTTGAAGCTCATTGGTGTTTTAACGGATTTTGCTCCGCATGGATTTTGGATTAACGAGGGCATTGACTATTATATTGTTCCGTCGGAAGACACAAAAGAACGTTTTATGGCCAAAGGTGTTTCGGAGGAAAAAATTAAGGTTTATGGAATCCCCATTCAGCCAAAATTTACTTTTCCTGTTGATAAAAAAAATGTCGGTGAGAAATTAGGAATAGATGTAAATATTCCTACGATTTTGATGATGGGTGGCGGCCAAGGATTAGGGCCGATGGCCTCTATTTTAAAATCTTTGGTAAAAATCCCTCTTTATTTTCAAGTCATTGTTTTAGCTGGAACGAATAAAAAAATTATAAAGAAAATAAAGAAAATTTCTGAAAACACAAATAAAAAAATATTGGTCTTTGATTTTGCGCGTAATGTGGATGAACTGATGGAATTATCAACTTTTATTATCACAAAAACCGGAGGTATGACAACTGCAGAAAGTTTGGCTAAAGGATTGCCGATGGTTATTGTCAATCCTATTCCGGGACAGGAAATGCGTAACGCGGATTTTTTAGTTCATAAAGGGATTGGAATACGTATCAATGATCTTCATGATATTGAAGAAGAGGTGGAAATCCTTTTGCGTTCACCGGAACGATTATCGGCCATGCGACAAGCGGCTTATGAACATGCTAAACCCTACGCGGCTTTAGATATTGCTAAATTAATTCTCAATCAACCTGTTGAAGAATCGCATGTTTAAATATTATATTTATAAATTTGGTCAATTTCTCGCCAGCAGATTTCCTTTGAATGTTTCTTATCGTATCGCAATTTTTCTCTCTGATTTTCAGTATATTTTTTCTTTCCGCGATCGGCGTTCTGTGACCCAAAATTTACGTCTGATTTTAAAGAAAGATAAAATTCTTAAACAAGACATCAAAGAGGTCTTTCGTAATTTTGGGATTTATTTAATGGAATTTTTGCGTATGGACAAAATGTTGACGCCTGATTTTATTGAGAAGAATGTGAAGATTGAAAATCTGGGCGCTGTTAAAAAGGCGCTTGAAGGCGGGAAAGGCGGCATTATTTTATCCGCGCATATCGGCAATTGGGAAATGGGAGGAACAGTAATTGCCCGTTTAGGATTTCCTTTTACCGCGGTTGCCCTTCCGCATAAAGAAAGGCCTGTTAATCAATTGTTTAATCATCAGCGTGAGGTTCATGGTGTGACAGTTATTCCATCGAATATTGGCGTGCGAAAATGCGTGGAATATTTAAAAGATAATAAGTTGGTGGCTTTGGTGGGAGATAGAGATTTTGGGAATCATGGGGAAATAATGGATTTTTTAGGCGGGCGATCGTCTATTCCCAAAGGGCCGGCCATTTTTTCTTTAAAAACAGGAGCGCCTATTATCCCGTCTTTTTTTATTCGTAATGAGGATAAAACCTTTACGCTTTATTTTTCAGATCCTATTTATCCACCAACGCAAGAAAAATATCAAACAGGTCATGAAGATGTGATAAGATTGATGCAAGCGTATATTCAAGAAATAGAAAAGAAAGTCCGTCAATTCCCAACCCAGTGGCTTGTGTTTCGAGAGTTTAATATCCAATGAAAATTTGTATTCTTATTCCTGTTTACAATGAAGCGCGCACGATTGGAGAAATTGTGCGGTGTCTGCGTGAGAGCTCTTATGATGTTTTAGTTGTGGATGATGGCTCAAAAGATGATTCTGCGCATTTAGCTCAAGAAAACGGAGCTGTGGTTGTTTCTCATGAAGGGCAAAAAGGGAAAGGGGCTTCTTTACGACAAGGGTTTGAATATATTTTAAACAAAAAATATGAGGGAGTCATTATGATGGATGGCGATGGCCAGCATCATATTAAAGATATTATGGGGTTTCTTGAAAAAGCCCAAGAATACCCTAAAATTATTGTAGTCGGAAATCGTATGAAAGATACCAAACGGATGCCGTTATTGCGTTATTTAACCAATCGTTTGATGTCTGTTCTTATCTCATTAGCGTCGGGGCAATATATCCCTGATACGCAATGTGGATTTCGGTATATCAGTTATGAGGCCTTAAAAGAATTAAGCTTATCGTCTGATGGTTTTGAAATTGAGACGGAAATTTTAATGAAAGCCCGGAAGAAAAAAATAAAGATCTGTTCTGTCCCGATCGAGACAATTTATGAAAACGAAGAAAGCAAGATCAATCCTGTTGTTGATACTTTCCGATTTATTATTTATTTTATAAAAGAATTATTTTCTTTTTAAAAAGAATTAATCTTATGGATGATATTCGACTGACTTATGCCCTTGTTATTTCTTTTTTTCTGCATTGTCTTATTGCTGCGGGATTATCGTTTTCGCAAATGAAATTATCGCGGCAAACTTTTAATAAAGTAGAAGTTTCTTATTTGCGGGTTAAAGAATCTCACCGGTATCAAGAGCCCCATGAGGTGGTTCCAAAAACACACGAGAAAGAAAGAATAAAAACAAAAGATATTGTGCGTCGCTTTGAAATGTTCCCTTCATCGCAGAGTGCCTTGTTTTCTCAAGAGAGGGTTAAGGATATTTCAAAATGGGATGCCTCGAAATCAGAGAATAAACAGCCCATCGGATTAAAAGGCGCTACAGCGTTAAAATCAGAAAGAAAGATTAGTGTGCCTGTTTTAAAGTCTGAGAAAATAACGAATGTAAAATATGTGAGTTATAATGAAAGTATTCGGCAAAAAATAAGACAACAAGCGTATAAATATGCCGAGAATCCTGATTTTCAGTCGGGAGAAGTTTATTTAACCTTTGTTTTAGGCTCTGATGGCCAGTTAAAAGATATAAAAATTATAGAAGACAAAACACGAGCGAATACATTTTTGCGTAATGTGGGATTGCGCAGTGTGCGTGAAGCCAGCCCTTTTGCGGCGTTTCCGAAAGATTTGATGTATCCTGAATTGACGTTTAACGTTGTTATTTCTTTTGAGGTGAAAGAATAATCAAGCTTATAAAGAAGGCTATGTCAGGGAAATCAGAATAGTAAAATAAATATTAGTTTCTTTGATTTTGGCCAGCATTGACAATGCGCAGTTTAAATGTTACGCTAAAACAAATTTTTTAATAACCTATTTTAAGGATAGCATCATGACAGCAGAAAATCTCGAAGTCCCTCAAGAATCTGAAAATACCAATCCTGAAGAAAGTTTTGATTTAAATTTTTTGAATTATATATCGAGTTTAGGCCTGCAGGCGATGATTTTTTTAGGCGAGTTGCCACATCCGGTTACGAATAAGACCGAAAAAAATACGGATCAGGCCAAATTATTAATCGATACCTTAAGTTTGCTGAAAGAAAAAACGACAGGAAATTTGACGGACGAAGAAAAGAATTTATTAGAGGGTATGCTTTATGAATTACAAATTAAATATGTGGAAGCCGTCAAGCAAGGAAGAATCATTGTATGATCGATAAAAATCTTTTAGATATTTTAGCTTGTCCGTCGTGTCAAGGCGATGTTAAGGAACAAAACGATAAAATTGTTTGCCTTAAATGCGGCCGTCAATATCCTATTAAACAGGGCATTCCTGTTTTATTGATTGACGAAGCTGAAAAATCATCATAAAGAAGGAGACAAAATTGAATAAAATATTAGTGATTCATGGGCCGAATTTAAATCTTTTGGGCCAGCGTGAAAAAGATATTTATGGCACGACAACCTTAGAGGAAATCAATCATAAGCTTACTGAACTTGCCAAAGAAAATCATTTAATGCTTGAAATTTTTCAATCGAATCATGAAGGAGAACTTGTTGATAAAATCGGAAAGGCGAAAGAAGATAACATAAAAGCGATTCTTATCAATCCTGCCGCTTATACACACACCAGTATCGCGATTCGCGATGCGTTGGCCGCTGTTACTATTCCTACCGTTGAGGTTCATTTATCCAACATTTATGCTCGAGAAGATTTTCGACATACCTCTTTGATCGCGCCGGTCGCACAAGGTCAGATTAGCGGATTTGGTTTAAACAGTTATCTTTTGGGGCTTAAAGCTATCGTTGAATTATTAAAATAATATTTTTTAAAGAAAACAAAGACAAATAAGTTCTTATGAATATTTATATTAAGAATTATATTAAAATTTTAAAAAATTCTGGTCTGGATGCATTCTTAATAACAAATGATATTAACATTCGTTATTTGACAGGATTTATGTCCTCTGATGCCTGGCTTTTGGTCGTGAAAGGCACACTTTTTTATATTACCGATGGCCGTTATATCGCACAAGCACAAAAAAATCTTAAAGGTATTCATGTTAAAGAATTCAAGAAAACGCTGATCGAGACAGCGTTTGATATTATGAATGCGTATCAAATTAGAAAAGTTGGTTTTGATAGCCGCCATGTGACTCATTTTCAATATGAAATATTAAAAGAAAAGTCTAAGTCCTTGAAAAAAATTTCTTTAGTTGCACATAATGGGCTTATCGAAGGATTGAGGCAAATTAAAAGTGAAGAAGAAATACAAAAAATAAAAAAATCTCTTGAGATTCATCATAAGGCCTATCAATATCTTAAGACTCTTATCAAACCAGGCCTTTCAGAACAACAAATAGCTTTTCAATTAGAACATTTTCTTCAAAAATATAACGCTGGATTAGCTTTTTCTCCTATTATTGCTTCAGGGGTTCATACGAGCTATCCTCATGCGAAAATAACAGCCAGAAAAATGGCAAAAAATGACATCATTCTCGTCGATATCGGGATTGATTTAAACGGCTATAAGTCTGACTTGACACGTATGTTCTTTTTAGGTAGAATACCGCGTCTTATTAAGGATTCTTACGAAATTGTTCGAGAAGTTCAGCAAAAAGCGATTGAGCATATTAAAGAAGGCGTTAAGGCTTGTGATATTGATAAGCTCGCGCGTAACTATTTCAAGAAATATAAGTTAGATCATTTATTTGTCCATTCATTAGGGCATGGCGTTGGGTTAGAAGTTCATGAAACGCCACGTTTATCTGTAAAAAGCACTGATATTTTAAAACAAGGTATGATCGTTACTGTTGAGCCAGGGCTTTATTGGCCTAAAAGGTTTGGTATTCGATTGGAAGAAATGGTCCTTGTCACAAAGAAAGGAGTGGAAGCGTTAAGTGGGCATATCAATTAATGAAGTTCAATCAGGAATAGGTTTAAAAGTCGATGGTAATATTTATTTGGTGGAGAGTTATAATCATGTAAAGCCTGGAAAAGGCGCGGCTTTTGTGAGGGTCAGGTTAAGAAATATTAAAACAGATCAAGTTTTAGAAAGAACTTTTCGTAGCGCTGAGACGCTGGAAGACGTTGATTTAGAAGAACGCAAGATTCAGAATCTTTATCGGAGTGAAGATAATTGTCATTTTATGGATTTAACAAATTATGAGGAAGTCGTTATTCCAGCTTCTTTAATCGGTGATAATATTCGCTTTCTTCAGGATCATTTAACTGTTATTGGCCTTTTTCATGATAATAAAGTTCTTAAAGTTGTCCTTCCTAATTTTATTGAATCTGATATTACGCATACTGAGCCGGGTTATAAAGGTGATTCTACAAAATCCGGCACAAAACCTGCGACAATCAATACCGGCGCAACGATACAAGTCCCTCTTTTTATTGAGGTTGGTGATCGTGTGCGCGTCGATACGCGTACGGGAGACTATATCGAAAGGGTGAAAAAATGAACCTAAAAGAGATTAAAGAAATCATTAACTTGATGAATGAAAATGAATTAGCTGAAGTTGAGCTTGAGACTGAGGGGACAAAGATTAAATTAAAAAAGACATCTTCAGGCGTGACACAAGTCGTTCATGCGGCGCCAGTTGTTCATGGGGCTTCAGCGCCCATTGTATCATCTGTGCCTTCTCAAAGCGCTCCGGTAGAAACAACGTCTGGAAATAATGGAAAAAAACGAGAAGAGATTAAATCTCCGATGGTTGGAACTTTTTATCGCGCGCCTTCTCCGGAAGCGGCTCCTTTTGTGGCAGTTGGCCAAGTCGTTGAACCCGGGCAAGTTTTATGTATTATTGAAGCTATGAAACTTATGAATGAGATCAAATCAGAAATCAAAGGCAAAATTGTTGATATAAAAGTAGAGAATGCGCAACCCGTTGAATTTGGCCAAACTTTATTTGTCGTTGAACCCGTGTAATTCTATTCAAAGAAAGTTTAATTCCTTATGTTCTCAAAAGTTTTAATAGCTAATCGAGGAGAAATTACTTTAAGGGTCATTCGAGCCTGTCGTGAATTAAATATTCCAACCGTTGCTATTTTTTCTGAAGCAGATAGAGATTCTCTTCATGTCCGTTTTGCGGATGAAGCTGTATGTATTGGCCCAGCAAAAAGTGCGGATAGTTATCTTAATATTCCTGCTATTATTTCAGCCGCGGAAATCACAGATGTGGAAGCGATTCATCCGGGCTATGGATTTTTAGCCGAGAATGCGCATTTTGCCGAAATCTGCGAGTCTTGCAATATTACTTTTATTGGTCCAACGCCTGCGGCGATGCGTGCGATGGGTGATAAAGTTGTAGCCAAAGAAACCATGCGAAAAACAGGCGTACCTTTAACACCGGGCAGTAATGGCGTGATTAAATCCAAAGAAGAGGCGTTGAGTTTAGCGAAGAAAATAAAATATCCGGTCATTATTAAAGCCGTGGCTGGCGGCGGTGGAAAAGGGATGCGGGTGTGTCATAATGATATGACGCTTATTAATTCTTTTTCCATGGCGCAAAAAGAAGCGGGAGCTAATTTTGGCAATGCGGATGTTTATTTGGAAAAATATATTCAAGATCCTCGTCATGTGGAATTTCAAATTATGGCGGATAATTATGGGAATGTTATTCATTTAGGCGAGCGTGATTGCAGTATTCAGCGTCGTCATCAAAAGTTGATTGAAGAATCGCCTTCTCTGGCCTTGGATCAAAAATTGCGCAAGAAAATGGGTGAGATTGCGGTTAAAGCCGCCAAAGCCGTTAATTATCGAGGAGCAGGAACGATAGAATTTCTTTTAGATGCGAATGGAGAAGATTTTTATTTTATGGAAATGAACACGCGCGTACAGGTGGAGCATCCAGTGTCCGAAATGGTTACAGGGGTTGATATTGTTAAAGAACAAATTAAAATAGCCGCTGGAAAGAAATTAAAATTAAAACAAGAAGATGTGAAATTTAACGGCGCGGCTATTGAATGTCGTGTTAACGCGGAAGATCCTTCAAATAATTTTATGCCGTGTCCTGGAAAAATTGAACAATTGAACTTGCCCGGGGGCTATGGGGTTCGTATTGATACACATATTTATCCTGGGTATAAAATCAGTCCTTATTATGATTCGATGGTAGCCAAGATTATTTGTCATGGAAAAAATCGAGAAGAGGCTATTCGCACGATGCGTCGCGCATTGGAAGAGTTCCATGTGAGTCCTATTAAAACAACGATTCCGCTTCATTTGGATATTTTAAAGAATTCTAAATTTTTAGAAGGAAATATCTCGACGCATTTTTTAGAAAAGATGATTAAAATTGATGGATCCGCGGTGTAGGTTTGGATTCGATTCTTCGGCCATCATTAAATTTGAGAAATTATATTAATATTTCATAGAGATAGAGAGGGGCAAGCCATGAGATTTTTTACTCGGGTAGCAGTTTTGTTCTATGTCACAATTGTTTTATTTATAAGCATTCTGATGTTAGCGTATGTATTGCATTGGTTGGATCTTAAAAGTATTTGGATGACTTTATATGCTGGATATGTTGATTATAATTTGCGTGTTGTTTTTGGAGTAACAGGCGCTGTGTTGTTGCTGATTAATTTTATCTTTTATAATATGTTTACGGTTAATATTCATCGTGAGAAAATTATTGCTTTTGATAATCCTTCAGGGCGCATCACCGTTTCTTTAATAGCGATAGAGGATATTATTAAAAGGACAGTTTTAAGGATCGGTGACGTCAAGGATGTAAAACCGATAATTAAAGCAGAGATCG
>JAKQLT010000018.1 GCA_029567025.1 Candidatus Omnitrophota bacterium
TTCAAATCATTGATATAAGCAACTACATTTTCTGAAGGCTCCCCGATATCAACTTTTTCTTTTTCTCGTGAAGAAATCTCTTTCCATTTATTGGGAATCTTTAACGCGGAAACGGTTTGATCCACCGAATCAAATGCGGGAATATGCTGTTCACTTAAATAATGAAGCGCCGCACGCGAACGTTCCCCTCCTACCATGGAAACAACAACAGGTTTTTGGCGGCCTAATAAATCATATTCGCTGACAACTGCTTTAGCAACGTCCATAGGATCGGTCACCGCCGTCTCACAATAGAGAACAATAACAGAATGTATCTTGTCTTCGGCTAAAGCAATCTTTGTGGCTTTGCGATATCCTTCAATACCCGCGCCTCCTGTAATATCAATAGGATTTTTTGTGCTTCCAAAATCCGGCATCGTTGAGCGGAATTTTTCTTCCAGCCATGCAGGATCTTCTAATAATTTAATGCCTGCCGCTTCGCATTCATCGGTCGTCGAAACGCCAATACCGCCGCCATTAGTAATCACAACCGCGTCTTCTCCTTGAGGTAAAGGTAAAGAAAACGCACGTGCCCAGCCAAACGCTTCAGTAAACGAATTAGCGCGTAACATTCCTAATTGTTTAAAAACCGCCTCATAAATTCCGTCAGCGCCGGATAATGAACCCGTATGCGATGCCGCGGCCTTCGCCCCACGGGAAGAACGCCCAACCTTTAAAACAATAACCGGTTTTTTCACCTCTGTTTCTAAAAATTTTCTGCCGTCTTTAATGCCTTCCATATAAATAAGCATGACATCCACATTTTTATCATTATTAAAATATTCAATAAGTTCTTTTTCATCCACGTCCGCCTTATTGCCTAAACTGCATAACGAAGCGAGTCCAATTTTTTCCATCTTAGTCCAACCCATCAACGCTATCGCTAAAGCGCCGCTTTGAGAAATAAACGCTATTTTCCCGGCGGCATTCTCTGTGGGTCCAAAACTCGCGTTCAATTTTGTCGGCAAATATAAAAGCCCCAAAATATTAGGGCCTAAAAATGCCATTTGATATTTTTTTGCAATATCAACTATCGTCTGCTCATCTTTTTTATTGCCGACTTCGCTAAAACCCGAAGTAATAATGGCTACATCTTTAACGCCTTTTTTTCCGCATTCTTCCATCGTAGAAATCACAAACGGCGCAGGAATAGTAATAATAGCTAAATCAATAGAATCCGGCACATCGCCGACGGACTTATACGCTTTTTTTCCTTGCACCACTTCTTCTTTAGGATTAATCGGATAAATAGCTCCTTCAAAACCGCCTAAAATAATATTATTAAGAATTTGATAACCTATTTTAGCTGGACTATTAGACGCGCCAATAACCGCAACGCTTTTGGGATGAAAAAAACCTTCGAGAGTTCGGGAAGAATTTACAAGAGGCATAAGCAACCTTTCTAAATAAAATTTTAAAGGAAAGTAATTATATAGAATTGAAACACAAAAAGACCAAAGAGTAAAGGATAATTTTTGCATAAAAAAACCGCGAGTTTCAAAAAACCCGCGGCTCTTTTATTATCTAAAAAAATAATTTACATCGTTCCGTAAATATATTTCTCTAATTCCCTAATAGTAAATTTTTGCGTTGTGATAATTTTATGGACAATATCACGAATAGTCACAATACCGACTAATTTACCATCATCAACAACAGGCAAATGACGAATATAACGCTCATTCATAAGCGCCATACATTCTTCTATCGTTGTGTCTGAATTCACACAAACAATTTCTTTTGTCATTAGCTCACTAACGCGCATTTCTTTGGATGATCGATCTTTAAGAGCTACTTTTCGCGCGTAATCTCTCTCGGAAAAAATTCCCAATAATTTCTCTCCTTCAACGACCAAAAGCCCGCCAACATTCTTTTCAGCCATCATTTGCAAAGCCTCAAAAACAGTAGCATCGGGATGAACACTATAAATACGACGACCTTTTTCATCTAAAAGCTGTTTTACCGTACTCATAAAAACCCCCTTTTTTTTGCCCAATGGCTTTTGCCAATAATCCAAAAGCAATTTATGACAAAAGCATCATAACTTCATTTAATAATGATGTATAGTTTTTTTTACATCACTTAAAATATCCCTTTATTACTTAATCAGCCGATGCAAAAACTCTTTCCAAGGGAATTGTTTTCCGGGACAATCTGTCGCGGCTCCTTCAACGTGTCCATGTCCAATAATATTTTTAAAAGGGATTCGATAATATTGCCGTAAGGCGCTCACCAAATCAACTAAAGATTGCATCTGCCGAATGGTTGGCTCACTTATATTAAAATTTCCTACCAAACAAATTCCAATCGCACGCCTGTTCATTTCAGAGGCCTTACAATGCGCGCCATCTAATTGCTTGATCCATCGCGGAGTCGCTTCAATTTGACCATCTCGCTTTGTTTTGGTTCCATTATCAATCACAAAATGATACCCCACACCCTGATCCCATCCTTTTTGAAGATGCGCTTTATTAAAATCCAATGAACTTCCTTCATCAGTCGCACTATGATGAATCACAATATATTCCCATTTTGAAGACGGATAAAGCTGAACGACATCTCGAGGAGACGCGGCCTGTGAAATTCTCAGCGTTTGACCAATATGCAAATCTTGATCGTTTTTAAGATTATTCTCGGCGATAATCGCTTGAGGGCTGACATCATAAATTTTCGCTAAACGCCAAAGAGTTTCTCCAGGAGCCACTTGATGCGTAATAGTCCGACGATCAAAAGGCCTTTCTCGTCCCTGATCCGGAAGAGAATAAAAAGTATTGGCAGCAGGCGCGCTTTCTCGTTTATCAACAATTATCCCAGGCACAGTATCATGATGAACTGTCGCGCAACCTGAACACAGCACAATAAAAAAGAATATGCCAAAAAATTTTTTTTGCAGCTTCCTCATAATAATTTTTCCTTTTTCAGAAATATATTATACATAAAAATTTTTTTATCCAAATAATAATTAAAGGAATTCTATTTGCATTTCAAAAATAATTGTGTTAAAAAAGACAAAAATATAAGGAGGTTTTTATGGCTCATAAAATTACAAAAGAATGTGTGGCCTGTGGCTCTTGCGCCCCTGAATGTCCTGTTGAGGCTATTAAAGAAGGTAGCCCAACATATACCATCGATCCGGAAAAATGCATTGATTGTGGGGCCTGCGTTTCCGTTTGTCCAACATCCGCGATTATTCCAGAATAAATATAAAAAATCCCTTCATTTGTTCTTAACAATGAGGGGATTTTTATTTTTTAAAAAAATATTTCTACCTATCAAAAAAAGCAAAACAATTCCTGCAAAAACTTTTAAACTTTGAGGAAAAAACGATCCTTGATGATGCCAATGAACAGTCAAATCAATCCCAAAAAACGGCCACAAAAAGTCTAACAAAAAACCTAATCCAAAACTTGCGATAACAAGAGCTATTAAAAAAAGAATGCCTGTTTTTAAACCTAATTGACGACTTATCGCAAAAAAGGACACCGCATTCGTGGCTGGGCCTGTAAGCAAAAAAACGAATGCCGCCGAAGGATTAAGCCCTTTTAACATTAACGCCAAAACAATCGGAATAGAGCCTATCGCGCACACATACATTGGAATACCGACTAAAAACATAACCACCATCGACTGAAAAGTTGATCCTAAATAACGAGAGAAAAAATCATCCGGAATTATATAAGAAATAATCCCCGCGATAAAAATTCCTATCATTAACGACTGCCCTGTTTCTTTTAACAAATCGCCAAACCCATAAGAAAAAACACCTTTAATTCTTTCACTGAAATGATTTTTCTTTTCTAAAAAATTTTTTCTATCGTGATGAAAACAACAACAGGTGTTTTTATTTTCTTTGACCTGCTCATCGCTATTATTATCTTTAAGAAAAATATTTGCTAAAACACCAACGAATAAAGCGGCGCAAAAACAAGCGGTGACACGATAAAAAGTAAAAAATCCACCTAAAAGAGCATAGGTCGCCAAAATCGAATCCACGCCTGTTGTTGGCGTTGAGACTAAAAAAGATAAGACAGCTCCACGGCTTGCGCCATCCTTGCGCAAAGATAACGCTGCCGGAATAACACCGCAAGAACATAAAGGCAAAGGAATCCCAAATAAAGAAGCCTTAACTACAGAAGAAAAATTATTTTTCCCTAAATGTCTTGAAATTCTTTCTGTATTAAGAAAAACATGCAAAATGCCGGCCACAAGAAAACCGAACAACAGATAAACAGCCATTTCATTTAAAAGAATAGTCGATTCATTCAAGATGTCATAAAAAATTTTTAACATATTTTTATTTTTTATATCTTTTCATAATAAATTATTTCTTCTGGCTTTGCGCACGGGCTTAAACATCCCGCGCAAGAACGGCCTGAGCCGTCGAGCTTCTGAGCATAAGCTTTCTCAAGCAAAACTTCCATCATTTTTTCCATAGCAGAAGACTCAACCTGAAAATGTTGTGACAACGCCGCTAAAGAAACAAACGGATGTTCATCAATATATTTTTTGATCTCTGATATCATAAATTTCTTATTGGGCCTTTCTTATATAAAACAACAATAAAACCAATAAAAACAAAACTCGCCACCCCTATCCAAAATGTTGCTATTTGCGGCTGATGTGAAAATCTCATTATTTGATAAAACAACGTCGAGACAAGCCACGCAAGCGCTGAAAAATAACACGACATAAATAAAGCCCATTGCGCATTAAGTTCATGATACGCCGCGGCAATGGAAGCGACACACGGCATATATAATAAAATCAAAAGCAAATAAGCAAACGCGCCTACTTTTCCATCAAAATATCTTTGGATTTGTTGCATCGTTGATGAATCAATATCTGATTCTTTATTAATACGATCAATGCTCATCATTTTTCCAAAATAAAAAGGCAAGTCTATTTTTGCCAAATTCTTTGGAATGGTTTCAAAGGCTTCTGTCACTTTCTTTCCTAAATGAAAATTTTCCTTTTTATCCTTTAAAATATTTTGCTGGCTATAAATTGTATTCATCGCGCCAATAACCGCTTCTTTGGCAAATAATCCTGTAAAAATACCGACGGAAGCTGGCCAATTCTCCTGCGTAATGCCCATCGGATGAAAAATCGGCGTTATGGTTTTTCCTATTTTTGTTAAAATCGATTTTTCGGTGTTTTCATTTCCTATGCTCCCGTCAATTCCTATGGAATTAAACAAAATCAATATCACCACAACAATTAATAAAGCCTGTCCGGCTCGAAAAAGAAACGATTGTAATCGCTCCCATGTGTGAATAAAAATATTCTTAATATTCGGAACATAATAAGGCGGCAATTCCATAATAAAACTCGAGGCCTCTCCTTTAAGAATGGTTTTCTTAAAAAGAAACGCTGAAAAAATAGCTAAAACAATTCCTATCAAATAAAGCGAAAAAATAACAAGCCCTCCTTCTTGAGGAAAAAAAGTAGCTGCAAAAACCGCATAAACCGGCATACGCGCGCCACACGACATAAACGGATTAATCAAAATAGTTAAAATCCTATCCCGACGATTTTCAAGCGTCCGTGCGGACATAATGGCTGGAACATTACAGCCAAATCCCACCATTAAAGACACAAAGGCCTTTCCGGGCAAACCAACCCAACGCATTACTCTATCCATAAGAAATGCGGCACGCGCCATATAACCGGAATCTTCCAAAATAGACAAACATAAAAACATAAAAAATATCGGCGGAATAAAAGTGGCAATGGTTTGAATAGCGCCGCCGACCGCATCAGCTAAAAACATCTTCAAAAAAACAGGCGCGCCCAAGGATGTCAACCACAAACCAAATCCATCCACAAAAATAGCGCCAAAAAACTTATCAAAAAAATCAATAAAACTCCCGCCTAAATTAATCGTTATCCAAAATGTTAAATACATGGCTATTAAAAACAAAGGAATTCCTAAAAAACGATTTAAAGCAACACGATCAATCACATCCGTAATATTTTTTCGTAAAATATTACTTCTATCAACGGTCTGACGACAAACACTATGGACAAATCCATAACGCCCATCCGCTAAAATAATATCTAAATCCTCTCCTAAATGACGTTCTAAAACTTGACGCGCATTTTGAGCTTTTTGTTGTAATTCTTCGGGAATATTAACACTGTAAACATTTTTTTCTCCTTCCAGAATTTTTAAAGAAACCCACCGGGAGGAAAAAGGCAACAAACGTAAATCCTCTGTTAAGGCCTTCTCTATTTCTTTTAAAACCAACTCAACATCATCCGCAAAATAAAAAGACATCAAAGATTTTCTCGGATTTTGAGAAAATGTATGAATAGTTTCTTTTAATTCTTTTATTCCTTTTTCACTACGAGCGACAACGCTCACAATAGGACAATCTAACAAACGCGATAAAATCTCTGTTTTTATTTTGATATTTTGGGAACTAACCACATCGACTTTATTTAAAACTACGATCATTGGCAATTTGAGTTCTAATAGTTGCGCGGTCAAATATAAATTCCGTTCTAGATTAGACGCATCAACGATATTTATCAAAAAATCAGGCTTTCCGGTCAAAACAAAATCCCGCGCGATTTGTTCATCTAAAGAAGTAGCATTTAAAGAATAAATCCCTGGCAAATCATAAACTTCAACCTGTTGATTTCCAAAAGAATAAAATCCTATTTTTTGCTCAACGGTAACGCCAGGCCAATTGCCTACCGTCTGCTTACCGCCGGTTAAGGCGTTAAAAAGCGTTGTTTTCCCGCAATTAGGATTTCCGACAATGCCTATCTTTATTATTTTATTTTTCTTCAACATATATTTTTCTGGCCTCTTTTTGCCCTAAAGCAATGCGCGCTCCTTGAATATCCACCACCACCGGCCCACGTAAAGAATTACGTATGATTTTTAAATCTTCCCCTTTACGAAATCCCAATTCTATCAACCGGCGGCGACATTGTGCCCCGCTTTCAATTTTATAAATCTTGACAACCGCCCCTTCTTTGACCTCAACAAGTAATGTATGTTTTCGTTCGATCATTTTAATTTCTTTTATTTTTATTTTTTCGAAAATTTCTTAACAAACTGTGTTAATTTTTTAATTGTATCCGCGCTGATGACATGCTCCATCTGACAAGCTTCTTCATTCGCGACTTTTTTTTCAACGCCTAAAACTTCAACTAAAAATTGATGCAAAATATCGTGCCGATTTTGAATTTCTTGAGCCAATTTTTCTCCTTCAGGAGTTAAATCAATATAACCATAATGTTCATGATCAATGAGTTTCTTGTCGGCAAGCTCATTAATCGCGCTATTGACACTGGATTTCTTTACTTCTAAAAAATCACTAATATCTTTAACGCGCACAACGCCTTTTTCTTTTTGAAGA
>JAKQLT010000033.1 GCA_029567025.1 Candidatus Omnitrophota bacterium
AGGCGTTTGATGTCGTGGTGGAACGCGTTCAGACGGATTTTAAGCAAATAACAACACGAATGGTTGAGTCTGAATGGGAAATAACGCTTCGTAATCATAAAGAAGAAGATGTTGTCATCGGCGTTGTTGAGCCTATGACGAATGGTAATTGGAGTGTTATTTCTAAAAGTCATGATTTTATTAAAGAAAATGCGTTTATCATTCGTTTTAATGTATCCGTTGCAAAAAATGATGAAGTAAAGGTAAAATATCGCGTTCAAACAGGTATGTAAACAGAAATAAAGGATCTAAGAATGCGTTTTTTTAACGTGTTGATGAAAATTTTTTTGATCGGGATTATTTTATGCGCAGTCGTTTTTATGGCGGCATTTTTCCGGATTTATCAAAGATTTACTTATGAAGTCCCAATAGCTGAAATCGTTGTCGAACCTTTAAAAAATCCTCAAACAAGTGAATTAAATTTAAATGTGTTTATGGATTCGAAGAAAAAGAATATAGGAACATATCTTATTAACGGCGATCAGTGGATGCTGGAAGGAGATGTCCTCATTTGGGAGCCGTGGCTTCATTTTTTAGGGCTGGATAATTATTTCCGATTGACGCGCCTACGCGGACGATATATCAAAACGCGTGATGAAGAAAATAAGCCCAAGACCATTTACGCGCTTGTGCCTGATGAAGAGAATTGGTTTTGGAGAACTTTTTATCGTATTGGCCAGCGCCTGCCATTTATTAAAAGCGTTTATGGTTATGCGGTTTTTCAGAGTGCAGAGAAACAAAAGTCTTTTTTGATTTTTGTTAATTCTTCCGGTTTTTCTATTAAGGAACAAAGTCCCGCCAAGTAATCCTCTTTTTATCTTATAAAAAATATTTTTATAGAAATTTGTCATATTTTTTTATATATGTTATCTTTTATTTAGATTTTTTTACAAACGTTTTAATAATAATCGTAGCCAATCTTTTTATGAAAAGCCCGTTTCTTAAAAAAAGTATTTCTTTTATTCTTATCCCTGTTTTATTTCTTTCTTTTGTTTTTCCTTATAGTTATGCCCAAGAGATTTCTCCGTTTGTCTTGCCGTCAAAGATAGAAGGCGTTTTTTATCCTCCGATGATAAGAGGCCTTTCTTTTTATCCCCAAGATCCTTTTAAAATAGATTTTTTCATTGATCGAGGAGATGAAGAGCTTTCTCAAGAGAAATTAAAAGAAGAATCCCAGCGCCTTATCAAATATTTTCTCGCTTCTTTAGCTGTCCCTGAAAAAGATATGTGGGTTAATTTGTCTCCTTATGAAAAAAATAGAATTGTGCCAGAGGTTTTTGGAAAAACAATCATGGGCAGAGACCTTCTTTTACAGGATTATTTTCTAAAGAATTTAACCGCGTCGCTTTTATTGCCAGAGAATGAAATAGGAAAAAAGTTTTGGGATAAGGTTTATGGTCTGATGACAAAGAAAATAGATGTCAAGGATATTCCGGTTGATCTTTTTTATAAAATATGGATTATCCCTGATGAAGCGACTATTTTTATCAATCAGAACAATGTCTTTATTGTTAAAAGTCATTTGAAGGTCATGCTCGAGGAAGATTATCTTTCTTTAAAACGGCAAAATGAAAAAGATAAAAAGGATGAGACTATATTAGAAAAAAATAAATTAACTTCTTTAATGAGAGAAATTATTGTCCCTGAAATTGAGAGAGAAGTGAATGAGGGGAAAATATTTACGAATTTGCGACAAATCTATCATGCGATGGTCTTAGCCACGTGGTATAAGGAAAATTTGAAAAACAGCGTTCTCAAAGAGTTTTATGCAGATAGAAATAAAATTAAAGGCGTTGAAGCTGATAAAAAGATCTCTGCGGATAAAATTTACAATCAATATTTGAAAATATTTCAAGACGGAGTTTATTCAAGGATTAAAGAAGAATATGACCCTTTGAAGAAAACAATCGTGGCAAAAAAATATTTTACCGGTGGGGTTCGTTTCGCTGGCAGTTCTGATAACGTCAGAGAGGAGAAATCTGCTGATTTTGCGATGGTTTCTCTTGAAGAAAGGCCTGTGCTTAGAGCAAAAATAAAATTAGGAGGATCTAATATTCCTGAAGTGAAGGACCTTCTTAATGGAATGTTTGAAGATATTAAGGCCTTTGGGATAACTTTTCATTCTACAGGAGGCAATATTCGTGAGACATTAAAATATTTTTTTGAAAAGCCTTTTCTTCTTAGAACGGGAGGGACATTAGAAATGAAAGGATCTTCAGGAAGAGAAGTGGCGGATGCTATTAGTGAAGTAATTGATGCCCATCATGGAGAAATAGGCGCGAGCATGAAAGCTTTTGAGGATTTACCTGATTCAAGTAATATTGGGATTGAAGAATGGATTGAGATTATAAGAAAATTAAAGAAAATCGTTGAATTTAAGAAAGAAATCAAGGTTGTTTTTTCTGGAATGGGTGAGTCTTTAGATGATGAGGGCGGGATTGTCATCACAACGGGCACGGACACCGTCGAGCATATCGCGTCCGCTCTGTCTTATGAATTATTGCCTTTTATCCATGCTCCTATTGTTTTAACTGCGGCGGCCTTGCCTTTAAGCGAGGAAGGGAGCGATGTTTTTTCTAATTTTGCTTTAGCTTTAAAAGTAGCTCAAGATCGGAAGCTCCCTAAGCATATTTATTTTGCTTATGCGGATCAAGTTCATTTGGCAAGTCGTATTAGGAAATTTATCGCTGGGACAAAAAGAAAAACAGTTTCTGCTCAAGGGCATGATAAGGATTTTGAGTCCTATGGGCCCATTGTTGGAAAATATGATTCTGTAAAAGATGAAATAAAATATGAAACATGGATAAAAGATTATAGGCCGGATCTTAAATTGTGGGATTCTTTGTCGGGAACGTTTCATGAGGATGACACAGAGCATGTCGTTATTTCAAGCCGGACACCTGTTGTTGTTTTAAAAGACGTTTTAAATCGAATGAGAGAGGCCAAGAAAGAAGATCCTCATCGTCGTCCGGGATTAATTATTCAGGGAAAAAAGAGAAAAGATAAAATTTCTGAGATAGAAAGGGAAGAGTTTAAAAGAATTCTGCTTGAGTTTTATCATGAAGAAATTCCTGTGTTGGTTGGTTCGGCTGAAATGGCTTTGGTTTTAAAGGGAAGCAAGGTGATTTTAATGCCTCATTTTTTGTCTTTTCCTAAAGCGAGAATAAAATTAGCATGGCTTCTTGCGAAAGGAGCTCCTTTTGAAAGAATAGATCATTTCATTCGAAAGGATTTTATTGGAGAAATTGGCGAAGATTTTCCTTTAGGGCATAATTATGAAAATTTCCCGGAAAATAATCCTGAACAAGGAAAAGGAGTTATTGTCGCTTATCCTAATATTTCTTGGAAGGTTTTTCGCGATATGGTCAATCGTTTGATTAGCTCGAAGGCAAAAAACAAAGAGCTTTTTGTTTATGGCTTTGGCGATGGGAATTTGCCCTTAGGGCATAAAGTTCTAAAGGATTTATTGAGGGATTGGTTTAAGGCGCATTATCCGACCATGGCTTCTGATTTGGAGAATTTTGTAAGCCAAAAAAAGAAAGAAAATTCCGAAGAAACTTTTTTAAAATTATGGGAGTCCGCTATTAATGAAATAATGTTGTCTGAAAAGTATAGGGAATTTTTTGAGAAAGAATTGGCGAATTATAAAATAAGAAATAAGCAGGATGTTTTGTCTTTGATTTTTTATGGACATATTGATCCTCATAAACGAAAATCTGCTACGTCGACAGAAATAAAGGAAGGGTTAAGAAAGATATTGCCAAAGGAAAAGATGGATAAATTAGAAGGGATTGAAGATTTAGAAAAAATAAAGGATGTTTTTGATTCTGAAATGAAAGATTTTTCACCAGACGAGTTGTTAAAAATGGTTGCTATTTCACCTTACTCGATGGCTATGGCTCGTCGGTTAATTAAAACTATTCTTATGGAATCGCATCCCATCTTGTTTCAATTAGGAAAAGCGGTTGAGGCGGGGATTCGTGTTAACATGGAGTCTACTGCATCGGAGTCTCTAACCAATACT
>JAKQLT010000044.1 GCA_029567025.1 Candidatus Omnitrophota bacterium
ATATTAAAGATATTTTTAATTTTGATAATTTCAATAATTATTTGCTGAAAAAAGTAAATACCAGAACAAAAGAAAAAATTAAATTCGTAACCCATGTTAATTCTGAATATGTCAACGCGATGCAAATATCGGATTTGATAAGCGGCGCGATTAAAGAGAGTTTGACCGGGAAAAACACGGGATTGAAAAAGATTATCGGAAAAAAATACCTTGAGAAAATATACTAAAAAAGCGGGCACCCGGACCCGGGACACGCTTCAATTGTAATAATACCAAAAGCGCCACCGCTGTCAAGTCGGAGCATCGTATTGTCGGAGCATCGTATCTTATCCGGAAAATTTTTACTACCCTGATTTTAATATTTATAATGAAAGTATAGGAGAAAGGCCGGAATTTTATTAAAAAATCAAGAAATTTTATGGCAAAAAGAGATTTTATTTTTATAGATGAAGCGGGCGATCCCGGGGAAGAAACGCCTTATTTTATTCAAGGGTTGTTGCATATCACCGATGAATCATTAAAGAAAATCAATGTTCATTTGGGTGCGTTTCGATATTTTGGCAATGTTGATAAAGAATTAAAATCAACCAAATTAAACGGATTGCAAAAACAAAAATTACTGGCGGTGCTTAAATGCGCAGTCGTGGAAAGCGGTTTTGTTGCGGCGACCTCTGTGTTTGTCAGCAAAGAAAATTATGTGGGCAGATACATAAAAGAAGCTCCAGGATTGCCACCAAAGGATGCGACGCGGTTCCGTCATTTTATGATACGGCGGTTGCTTGAATTTCATTTTAAAAATAATAAAGTTCAATCGGATACAGTTGAAATAATTTTTGACAGAATTCATCCTGGCGAAGAAAAGGAGAGATACCTTAAAAATTATTTGCGAAAGCTCGGTGCCCTTTCTTTGCTTCCTAATTTTTTGCATATTATTCAGGTTGATTCGCGATATGTGGAATTATTGCAGTTGACCGACTGGATCGCGGGCGCGGTAAAAGAAAAATATTTCACTCATCCGGAAAGAGATTTTAACGATTTTTTTGATTATGTTAAAGTAAAGCAAATTTATGATTAAATATAAAGCAAAAAGGACAGGTGCTCTTACGAGCCCAGTCCTTTTAATTGTTACTTACAACCTCATTATAGCGCAAGCGGTTGCGCTGTCAAGGGAAAATATTAGGGAAAATATTAAATGACAGGGAAAATATTATATTCTCCATATGCGGATTTTCATCACCGCGGAAAAATAACCTTAAAAATTTTTACTACCTCTGAAATAATCTTTATAATAAGAGTATAAAAGTAAAGATCGGAATTTTATTTAAAAATTAAAAAAATATATGAATATTGCTTTAATCAGCCGAGATATCGGTGAAAAAGAGATAAGTAAAGAATTAAGAAAACAAATAGATAATTCAATAGTACGGCTAAACAATTATAATATTAAGGCTTATATTGTTGCTAAATTTGAAAAAGAAGATGGAAAAATAAAATTTATTAAATCAGAAAATCCAGCCAGTTCCATATCAATGAATTTGGCTCTTGATTATATAAAAACAAAAAAAGAGTTTAAGCCCGACGCTTTTTTTGTATGGTCAAAGGAAGTTCATTTTGAAAGCGAAGATGTGGATAAGCTCGCAAATGAAATAAAAAATAATGAAAACTTATTAGTTGTTGGATATAAATTTAAGCACGCCGATGACGATGCAAACAAAGTGTTAAATGACAACTATGAAAATAAAGATTTAATTGCCTATCGAGTTCCGTGGAATACTTGCGCGATGTGGAATTACGAATTGTTTAGTAAGTACGCGGGGAAATTTGATGAAATCACTTTGGGAAATTATCCTTTTCAAAATATTCCGGTAATTGTAAATGGGACAATTAGAACCACCGAACATAAAGGAATGGAAGATGGCTTGGCAATCGCGCAAGCAGCTTCTAAATCAATGGATATTAAATTCAAGCTTATCGAGGGGATAAGGCTTAATTGGGACATAAGGGATGGGAAAACAGAAGATCATTTTAAGAAACTTGCACGGAAGGAACCGGTTATGCGCAATTTTATGGTTATGAGAAATTATTCTGTTGGAGATTTAGAAAATGCGGAAATAGTTGATGGCCATAATTAATATTATAACTGTCGAAGTCGGATATCGAATTGGTTTAATGCTATTAATGGAAAATAATTATGGAAAGGAGCGAGCAAAACAAGCAGGTGGTTTCTAAGCAGAGGGTTAGGGACCATGGGGAGGTGTTCACTCAGGAGAGGGAGGTGAACGCGATGCTTGATTTGGTTGGCGGCGAAACGGAAAGGATTGAGTCGCGGTTTTTGGAACCGGCTTGCGGAACGGGAAATTTTTTGGCGCCGGTGCTGGAAAGAAAGCTTGCCATTGTCAAAAAAAGATACGGGTCAAGCCAGAGCGATTTTGAACGGATGGCGCTGGCGGCGGCGAGCAGTATTTACGGGGTTGAAATTTTATCGGATAATGTGGCAATATGCATTGACCGCCTCTATAATATATTGAACAATGACTACGCGAAGCTTTTTGGCAAGGCGTGCAAGAATGAGTTTAGGGAAAGCGTCCGTTTCGTGTTAAAGAGAAATATCCTGCACGGAGACGCGCTGTCGTTAAAGAGCCCGGATCGCAAAGATTATATAACCTTTTCGGAATGGTCATTCGCGAACGGCGGAATGGTGAAAAGACGGGATTTCCGATTTGCCGAATTGGCCGAATTTGATCCGCGCACGCCGACGCTGTTTGCCAAAAAAGAAATTTCGGATACGGGAGAAGCGGTTTTTTCGCCGATGCCGGTTAAAGAATTTCCCCTGACCCATTATTTATCGCTGAATACCTATGAAAGTTAAAGACAATTACAACCCAGATGTTCTCTCGTGCCTTGCCAATTTGAGCAGTGATGAGGTTTTCACATCTCCCAAATTAGCCAACGAGATTTTGGACTTGCTTCCAAAAGAAATTTGGAAAGATAAAAACGCGGCGTTTCTTGATCCGGTTTGCAAGTCGGGCGTGTTTTTGCGGGAAATCGCCAAAAGAT
>JAKQLT010000047.1 GCA_029567025.1 Candidatus Omnitrophota bacterium
CCCTGTTCTGTGGTCACACTAAAATCAATACTTAAATCTTGCGTCACATCAAATCCTTTAGACCCTAAAATATAAGCACCTTCTGTATTTTCACGAAAAAAACACCAATCAATATTATCTTGAGGAATTTTAACGGGACGAACATTGGCAAAAAGATCTAAATAACGACGCATCGCCACATTCGCACTTTCAATATTCGGCCAAGGATCTCCGACTTGAGGTGTTGTCGTCGGCCCTTTTAAAATGACATGGCATTTTTTTATTTCATCTAAAACATCATCAGGAATGGCCTGATGCCATTTCACACGATTTTCAATGGTTAATCCCGCAATATCTTTAAAAAGAATTTTTCCTTTTTTAATCTCTTCTTGCAAAACATACCGCAACACATATTCTGCTTCTTTAGAAATCACTTCCCCTATCCCATCACCAAAACAGACACCAATAACAATAGGAAAAATTTTTTTATAATCAATCGGATTCTCGCCTTGTTTCATTTTTTCAACACGACGAAGCTGTTCTTCAATAAGGACTTTAAATTTTTCTTGGGCTAAAGAAAGAGATTCTTGAGACATGATGTTCCCCAACAATAAATTTTTAGAACTCACTATTATTTAAAAGCTGTTTAAATTCCTGAACATTCTTAGCTTGGCCCACGGCATCTTCATAAGCGATAATCTTCTTTTGGCAAAGAAGCTTTAAGGACATATCCATGGTATGCATGCCGTATTGGCCTCCTGTTTGAATCGTCGTCGGAATTTGCTCCACGGCTTCTTCCCGAATAAGATTTCGGATGGCAGGGGTCGCGACCAAAACTTCTGAAGCTAAGACACGTCCTTTCCCTTGGGCGCGAGGAAGCAAAATTTGTGAAATAATCCCTTGAAGACAAGCGGATAATTGAAGACGAACTTGTTGCTGCTGATGAGGAGGAAAAACATCCACAATACGTTCAACGGTTTGAGCGGCATCAGGAGTGTGTAACGTTGCTAAAACCAAATGGCCTGTTTCCGCAGCTGTTAAAGCTGTTGAAATCGTTTCTAAATCACGCATTTCACCGACGACAATGACATCAGGGTCTTGGCGTAAGCATCTTTTTAACGCTTCAGCAAACGATTTTGTGTCGGAATAAACTTCGCGTTGTTTAATAACAGATTTTTTATTCTGATGAATATATTCTATCGGATCTTCGATACACATAATCATACACGATCGTTCGCCATTAATAAGATCAATCATCGAGGCTAACGTTGTAGTTTTTCCTGCTCCCGTCGGACCCGTAATCAAAACAAGGCCGCTGGGTTTACGCGCAAAATCGATAATGACCGGAGGAAGCCCCAATTGGCTGACAGAGGGAATTTTCGCGGGAATTAAACGAAACGCGGCCTCAACAGCGCCACGCTGAACATGGATATTCACACGAAACCGCGGCATACCTTCTAAAGATAAAGAAAAATCCAATTCTCTTTCTTGCTCAAACTTCTCAATTTGGCGATCGTTTAAAAATCCATAAATACATTTCTTCATTTGATCTTTATCCAAAAGACCAAATTCATTAAAAAGAACCAATCGTCCATCAACACGTAAAACAGGAGGAGTATTCTGAGTTAAATGCAAATCAGACGCATTATGTTCAATACATAAATTAAGAAGATCTTTAATATTGGCCATATTTCTCCTTAAGAATTTTCCTCAATTCATTTAATTTTATTATGGCTGAGCCATTCGGAAATTCTTTTCATCCCCTCTTGTATTCTTTCCGCAGAAGTGGCAAAACTAAAACGCATAAAACCTGGAGCGCCAAATCCTTCTCCCGGAATAATGGCCACATTAACATCATTAAGAATTCTTTTTGCTAAATCAAATGATACGCCATATTTTGAAAAATCCGCAAAAAGATAAAAAGCGCCTTCTGGCTTGACATATGAAATTCCTGGCATCTTATCAATAGCCGCCATCATAATATCGCGTCGTTTTTTAAATTCATTACGCATAAAAATAATCGCATCTTCCGGTTGTTGTAAGGCCGCTAACGCCGCCATTTGGCTAATGGAAGTCGGATTTGATGTTGAATGATCTTGATAACGATTAATAAATCCTATAATTTCTTCAGAAGCCCCGCAATACCCAATACGCCAACCTGTCATTGCATAAGATTTGGACATACCATTGACGGTAATAGTTAAATCATAAACCTCTTTGCCTAAAGACGCGAAAGAACAATATTGATTAGATTCATAAATCAATTTTTCATAGATCTCATCACTAATCACATAAATTTTATGTTTAACACAAATATCCGCTATGGCCTCTAATTCTTTTTTATTATAGACCATTCCCGTTGGATTAGATGGAGAATTTAAAATAAGAATCTTTGTTTTAGAGGTTATTGATGCTTCTAACTGTTTCGCCGTTATTTTAAGATTATTTTTAGCAGTTGTGGGAATAAATTTTGAGACTGCGCCCGCCATTTTAACCATTTCCGGATAGCTAACCCAATAAGGAGCAGGAATAAGAACTTCATCGCCATCATCCGCAAGGACTTGAATGATATTAAAGATAGTGTGCTTCGCACCACAAGAAACAGCGATTTGTTTGACGCTATAATCGAGATAATTTTCTTTTTTAAATTTTTGAGAAATAGCTTCACGAAGTTTAACGGTCCCTATGCTAGGCGTATATTTCGTGAAACCTTCTTGAATGGCTTTAATCGCGGCTTGTTTAATGGGTTCTGGCGTATCAAAATCAGGTTCTCCAGCCCCAAAATTAACAACATCATGCCCTTGAGATTTTAATTCATTCGCGCGAGCCGTAATAGCAAGAGTTGAGGACCCTTCAACATCTTTAACACGCTTATTTACTTTTAAGCTCACAGGGAAAGACTCCTTTTCTTATTCAGAAGTTTTTCTCTTGAACATCTTGGACAACCCTTCAAACTTCTTCGCTTTTAATTGCGCTTGCGGAATATGTTGCTTTTTCGATTCAAAATCTTTCACCGTTTTTTCTTTAACATCTTTCTTAACGGCAATATCCTCAACATCCTCTTTTGATGTTACCGCTTTAACATTTTCTTGTTTCACAGAGGCCTTAACTTTTGGCTTAGCTACAACCATTTCTTCTTTCTCGGTTAATTCAAGAAAAACCATAGAAGCATTGTCTCCTCGACGAGGAATCGCTAAAGAAATAATGCGGGTATATCCACCAACTCTATTTTTAAATCTTGGAGCGATTTTATCAAATAATTGACTCACTAAATGATGGTCACAAAGAATAGCAAAAGCACGCCTTTTAGCCGCCAAAGTATTTTTCTTACCTAAGGTAATAACTTTTTCCACTAATTTTCGTGCTTCTTTGGCTTTCGCTTTTGTCGTTAAAATTCGTTGCTTACTCAAAATGGCCTTAACCATATGTTTTAAGGTGGCCTTACGATGAGCAGGCTGTCGATTAAGTCTATTTCCAGCTATTCCATGTCGCATATTATTCCTTTTTTCTTAATTTCTTTTGGTCCACTTTCATCCCTAAATGAATACCCATAACCTTTAACAAATCATTAATCTCTGTTAAAGATTTCTTACCAAAATTACGAAAACTCAATAATTCGGATTCTGTCTTTTTTACTAATTCGGCGATTGTTTTGATATTTGCATCTTTTAAACAATTCGCGCTACGGACAGAAAGCTCTAATTCTGAAATCGGCAAACGTAATTTCTCATACAGAGCTTTTTCTTCTGCCGAAACTTCCTCTTCTTCCTCTTCTTCTTCAGGAAGCTGGCCATAACTGACAAAGACATCTAAATGTCTCTGTAAAATATTCGATGCATATAAAAGAGCTTCTTTAGGATTAACGCCACCATTGGTCCATATTTCTAATATTAACTTATCATAATCTGTGCGTTGACCAACACGCGTATTTTCAACATTAAAATTCACCTTAACAATTGGCGTAAAAATAGAATCGATCGCGATAATATCAACGCCATCTTTTTTATTTAATTCCGATGGAACATAACCACGGCCGCGAGAAACTTCCATTTCAATATTCAGCTTCACGTCTCGTGATAATGTCGCGATATGAAGATCCGGACTTAAAATTTCTACCGTTTCATCGCAAATAATGTCTTTGGCTTTTATTTCGCCTTTTGACGTCGCCTGAATATAAACAGGCTTAGGAACTTTTGAATGAAGACGCAAAACCACTTTCTTGATATTTAAAATAATATCGGAAACTGATTCCATAACACCGGGGATTGTTGAAAATTCATGACGCACGCCTTCTATTTTAATAGACGTGATCGCGCTCCCTTCAATAGAAGACAGCAAAACTCGTCGCAATGAATTCCCCAACGTGACACCATAGCCACGCTCAAACGGTTCCGCGATAAATTTACCATAGTTTTCCGTATACGTACTTTCATCACATTCTAGCCTTTTAGGCATTTGAAAATCACGCCATTTCACACCCATTGTTCTTCCTCCTAAATTTCTTATCGTGAATAAAGCTCAACAATTAATTGTTCATTAACAGGGAACGTAATATCGGCACGTTCAGGCAAGCGAACGACTTTTGCCATATATTGGTTCTTATCTAAAGAAAGCCACGCAGGAACAGCTCTATCTTTGGTCACTTCAAGATTGTCCTTAATAGTTTGCTGGCCTTTTTTATTAAATTTTAATGCGATCTCATCATTCTTTTTAACTAAGAACGATGCTAAATTAACTTTTTTATTATTCACACGCACATAACCATGCCCAACATATTGTCGAGCTTGTTGACGAGACGTGCAAAACCCCAAATTTAATAAAACGCTGTCTAATCGTCGTTCTAAAAATTGCAATAAAACTTCACCGGTAATGCCTTTGCTACGCGCCGCTTTCGCAAAGTAATTACGAAATTGTTTTTCATAAAGACCATAAATTCTTTTAACTTTTTGTTTTTCTCGAAGCTGTAATCCATAGTTTGACAATTTAACACGCTGGGATTTCCCGTGAAATCCAGGCGCATATTCTCGTCGATCTAATGCACAACGATGTGTCGTGCATCGCGTGCCTTTTAAAAATAATTTTTGCCCTTCTCGGCGGCATAAACGACATTTAGAACCAATATACTTTCCCATGAACTTCCTCTCTTAAAAAATTAAACTCTACGTTTTTTCTTCGCCCGACAACCATTATGCGGCATCGGAGTAATATCTTTAATAGACGTAATAATAAGTCCTGTGGACTGAAGCGCGCGAATCGCGGATTCACGTCCTGCTCCAGGACCTTTCACAAAAACATCCACACTTTTTAATCCTAAATCTTTGGCTTTCTTAGCCGCATCCGCCGCGCACACTTGAGCCGCAAAAGGAGTGGATCTTTTGGAACCGCTAAATCCTACAACACCCGGCGTTGACCAGACGATCACATTACCTTGTTTATCAGTAATTGTCACAGCCGTATTATTAAAAGAAGCATTAATATGCGCATGGCCAGCGGTCACGCCTTTTAAAACTTTCTTCTTTGCTTTTTCTTTCTTTTTTATTTCTGTCGCTGATACGGGTGATGATTGAATATTAGCCATATATTTTTAAATCCTTTTTTATTTTTCTTTAATTTTAGCCGCAACAATTGGTTTACGGCCCTTGCGCGTCCGTGCATTAGTGCGCGTACGTTGACCACGCGCCGGCAATCCCTTACGATGACGATAACCGCGATAAGCCCCAATATCAATTAATCGGCGAATATTCTGTCCGACTTCTCGCCTTAAATCACCTTCGGTAATATAATTGCTTTGAATAATGGCCGTAATACGCGCGACTTCATCATCTGTTAATTCTTTAGCTCGTCTATTCCCGTCAATGTTTGCCTCTTTTAAAATATTCTTCGCTCGAAAAGGACCAATCCCATAAAGATACGGTAACGCGGCTTCAATCCTTTTTTCTCTCGGAAGATCCACACCTAATATTCTCGGCATAGGACTATCCTTGTCTTTGTTTATGTTTCGGATTAGAACAGATTACCCGTACGACACCTTGTCGACGAACAATCTTACAATTTCCACAAATTCTTTTTACTGAAGATTTTACTTTCATATCATTTATACCCTAAAGGTTATTCTCCCTTTTGAAAGATCATAAGGAGATAGTTCCACTTTTACCCGATCTCCGGGTAAAATACGAATAAAGTTCATTCTAATTTTACCGGACACATGCGCTAAGACCATATGTCCATTATCCAACTGAACACGAAATCTCGCATTCGGCAAAGATTCTCTAACTGTTCCTTCAACTTCTATCAAGTCTTCTTTGGCCATAATATTTTTTATTTTACTTGCGTTAAAATTTCTGGACCTTTTTTTAAAATAACTATTGTGTGCTCAAAGTGTGCTGATGGTTTTTGATCAAAAGTAATCACGGTCCATCCATCACTCAAAATCTTTGTCCGCCAATCTCCTATATTCACCATCGGCTCTATGGCAAAAACCATACCTTCTTCCAAAACAGGACCTTGATGCGGGTTTCCAAAATTAGGGATTTCGGGGTCTTCATGTAAATATCTTCCTATTCCATGTCCCACGAAATCGCGCACGACAGAGAAACCGTTGGTTTCCACCTTTTTTTGCACCGCATGAGAAATATCTGATAAACGATTGCCGACTCTTGCTTGATGAATTCCATCTTCTAAGGATTCACGCGTCACATTCAATAATTTTTCTAAACCCGAGCCTATCTTTCCTATCCCAACTGTGACCGCCATATCCGAATAATAATCCCGATAAATAATACCGGCATCTAAACTCACAATATCGCCGTCTTTAAGAATTTTTTCTGACGGAATCCCATGCACAACCTCTTCATTGACGGAAACACAAACCGTCGCTGGAAATCCCCGATATCCTTTAAACGCTGGCACAACACCATATTTCGCCATCAAATTCTCAGACTTAACATCAATGTCTTTGGTTGTCATTCCACTTTTTAAAGAACATTTAAGCTCTTGAATAATAAGAGCCAATATTTTCCCGGCATCCCGAAGGATGGCAATCTCTTTTTTGGATTTAATTCCAATTTTAAATTGCCTATTAGCCATTAAGATTTTTTAAAGCGAGCTCTTTAACTTCTTGAGCCTCTTTATCCGCATTAAGGACTTTTAATTTTCCTTGCGTCTTATAATATTCAATAATCGGCTTGGTGCTTTCGGTATAAACTTTCATACGATTGGTGATCGTCGCTTCATTATCATCCGTGCGCTGATATAACACACCACCGCATTTATCGCAAATGCCTTCTTTTTTAGATGGCATATTCTTCACATGATAAACTGCCCCGCAACTTTTACAAACTCGTCGTCCTGTTAATCGCTGAAGAATAACATCTAAAGACGCTTCTAAGCATAATGTCCACTCCACAGGCATTTTTAAATCTACTAAAATTTTATCTAAATCTTGTGCTTGTTTTAATGTGCGAGGAAAACCATCCATCAAAAAACCTTTTTTTGCCTTTGGATCATTTTCTAATTTATTTTTTATTAAACGCGTGACTAATTCATCCGGAACAAGACCGCCGCTTTCCACATAACGTTTTGCTTCTTGGCCTAAAGGCGTATTATTTTTCATTTCTTCCCGTAAAATATCGCCGGTGGAAATATGTAAAAGACCCAAATTATCTTTGATGGCTGTCGCTAAAGTTCCTTTTCCTGCTCCTGGAGGCCCCAATAAAACTATTCTCATTATTTTCGTCCTCGTAAATGACCTGTTTTCATAAACCCTTCATAATGTCTCATTAACAAATGCGATTCAATCTGTTTCATCGTATCTAACATAACCCCGACGGTAATTAAAACGCCTGTGCCACCAAAAAACGAAGCGACTAAATAAGGTACTTTAAAAGACGCCATAATGGCATCCGGCATAACCGCAATACAACAAATAAATAAAGCGCCCGTCAATGTTAATCGTGTCATGACAAAATCTAAATAATCTGCTGTTTGCGTTCCTGGCCTTACTCCCGGAATAAATCCACCGTGCTTTTTCATATTTTCCGCGACATCTACGGGATTAAAAACAATAGCCGTATAAAAATAACAAAAGAAAACAATCAATAATCCATAAATAATATAATAAGCCGCATGCCCGCGCTGAATCCACATGGCCATATCCTGAAACCACTTTACAGGAATAAAACTCGCCATAGTTGCCGGGAACAAAATAATCGACTGCGCAAAA